>NZ_JAJCGT010000129.1:0-507 GCF_020553185.1 Blautia sp. MSK18_10
GTGTATGTGTAGAATTTCCTGACTGCAGGGAAATACTTAATGATGACGGAGTCGGTATAGACTTGGGAATCAAAGAACTGGCTGTCTGCTCTGATGGAACTAAGTATAAGAACATCAATAAGAGTCAGAAAATAAAGAAATTAGAAAAACAGAAACGCAGATTACAGCGTAGTATCTCTCGTTCTTACGAGAAAAATAAAAAAGGAGAAAGTTACTGTAAAACAAATAATGTAATCAAAAAGGAAAAACTTTTATTAAAACGAGATCACAGATTAACAAATATCCGTAAAAACTATTTGAATCAGACCATATCTGAGATCATAAATCGAAAACCAAGATTTATATGTATTGAAGATTTGAATGTCAGCGGAATGATGAAAAACAGGCATTTATCCAAAGCAGTCCAGGAACAGGGATTTTTTTGGTTTAGAAAACAGCTTGAATATAAGTGCAGCGATAAAGGGATCCAGCTTATTGTGGCTGATCGGTTTTATCCATCATCAAAGC
>NZ_JAJCGT010000130.1:0-500 GCF_020553185.1 Blautia sp. MSK18_10
CCTGTTTCCCATCTGGAAACTGTTCTTGCAGATACTCCAAACTTTTCAGCAAGCTGCTCTTGTGTAAGATTCTTTTCTTTACGACATTGCTTTAAAAAAGCTCCAATCTTTTTTGTGTCCATGTCTCTACCTCTCTTCCACTTACAGCTTACCAATATGTTTCAAAATTACCACGACATAAAATGAGAATCCGCTAATTTTCAACCGGACATCGTATGTCTAAAACAAATAAACGGTATTTTCACCCCAAAAGCATTCCATTCCTCTATAAATTAACCTTCTCTTTTATGTCTATCCATAAGCAGCAGAATAAACATAACAAACCATATCACCCATGCCATTAAACAACCGATTCCTATATACCAAATATCTATTATCATTCCAGCAATAAAAGGAATTGACATAAACATCATTCTCTTCCCATATGCCTTACACATAGCATTTTCATCATATTTTTTTCGTTCTTCTGCTGATTTCATATTATAACCAGACAAGAATTT
>NZ_JAJCGT010000131.1:0-415 GCF_020553185.1 Blautia sp. MSK18_10
AAGTCAACTTTACAGAATTTACTTTTCTCTTTCTCAAACCAATTTAAACTTTTCTAAACAAGGGGCAGTTGCCTGTTTCTTTTTATTTTACCCTGATTCTTCTTCCCCAGGATACCCAGTCTCCGTAAGCTTTCCTTCCGTTAGTTTTGGCCCATGGGCGGACTCTCAGAGTATAGGTTCCGGGCTTCACGCCTGTAATCCTTGTATAGGTTGTCCGATTGTTCCGTTTATATACGGTGGTTCCGCCTGTAGATCTCAGTTCCATATCTGCTCTTGCAAATCCTTTTGGTACGCCAACTGTTACAGCCACAGCTCCTTTACTTGTTTTTACAGTTTTAATCTTCACCCTCTCTGTGGGAATTCCGTTCTTTACTACTACTTTTACTGGATAACTCCATGCCCCAAACCTTTTCCC
>NZ_JAJCGT010000132.1:0-407 GCF_020553185.1 Blautia sp. MSK18_10
TATAGATAAAAACAAACTTTCATATGGTAGGGGATATGTCTATTCCTTGCAGTATCATCTTGTCTGGTGTACAAAATACAGAAAAAAGGTTTTAAAAAACGGAATCGATACAGAATGCAAAGAAATGTTACAGAATCTTGCAGAAGAATATAAATTTCAGATCCTGGCAATGGAGGTGATGCCGGATCATATCCATCTGCTTGTGGACTGTAAACCTCAGTTTTATATTTCAGATATGATCAAGATCATGAAAGGAAATCTTGCACGCCAGATGTTTCTTGCGTATCCGGAGTTAAAAAAGGAACTGTGGGGTGGGCATCTGTGGAATCCGTCTTACTGTGCCATAACGGTCAGTGACAGGAGCAGAGACCAGGTGCTTGCCTACATCGAAGGACAAAAGGAAAAAG
>NZ_JAJCGT010000133.1:0-400 GCF_020553185.1 Blautia sp. MSK18_10
AAGGTAGAAAAAAGCGGCTTTTCAAGCCGCTTTTTCTGCATAGTTAAATATGTTAAATAAAAAAAGATTGTTGAAAAAATATTACATATATGATACAATTGTTAACATAAACGTAACATGATAACGAGGTATAATGATGGAAAGAAGGCAAAGTATTATGAGAAGGAGAGGCAAAACATTTTTATCGCTGTTTCTTTCTGCTGTGATCGTTACCGGTCAGCCGGTATTGGCAGCCGATTTTTCTGCTGGAGAGGAAACATTTATTTCGGAAACCACAGAGCAGGAAGGCGATGTATCGGAAGCTTCAGCTATTTTCGAGGATACTGTGGATTCAGACAGTGAAATGAGATATGAGAAATATGAGGCGACAGTTTCTAGTGAAATCCTTGATTTGGGACAG
>NZ_JAJCGT010000134.1:0-392 GCF_020553185.1 Blautia sp. MSK18_10
AAATATGTACAGCAGGGAACCTACTACGCATACTGCCACGCTTGGAAACGTGATGAGAACGGTAAGAAAGTATTCAGCGACTGGTCAAACGCATACCCATTCGTTGTATCCGCAATCACACCGGATGCTCCAGTTATCACAAACGTTAAAGTAAGCGGATCTACTATCAAAGTAACATACAAAGCAGCTGCAAACGCAACTGGTTACGATGTAGTACTGGGAACTGGCTCCAAGAAAGAAAACGGTGAGACACGTCCATACCAGTATGGCAATCACAAGAAACTGAACCTCAAAGAAGGTACAGTAACAGCAACATTCAAGAACGTACCAAAGGGAACATGGGTAGTTGGAATGCATGCATTCAACAGAACATCCGAAGACGGAAAGAAAGT
>NZ_JAJCGT010000135.1:0-390 GCF_020553185.1 Blautia sp. MSK18_10
GATCAGATTGAAGGGATTTCGGATGTAATTGATAAAATGACGGAAAATGTTGAATAACTGCGCGTCGCATTCTCGTTACTTCAGTGAATGGGAAAACGATAGTGGAAGCAGTGGTATAAATTAATTCACCAGAAAAAGAAAACCATTTTTTGAATAGTCATATGTGATGCTGGCGATTTTAAGTGACGAAGAACTTGGAGATAAGATAACAATGGAGCAATATTATTACAACCATATGAATAAGGCACAGCAGGCTGCATATCACAGCATTCTTAGCGGTGTGAAAAACCTGGCGGATGAATTTCAGATTCCGGCATTAGAGGGAGAAGAACTTTAGTATCTTTTTGATAAAAAGAAGATTTGCGAACATCAAAAGGCTATGACTGCCAG
>NZ_JAJCGT010000136.1:0-389 GCF_020553185.1 Blautia sp. MSK18_10
GTCTGGAGCATATTTGATTTCTTACTGATCACGAAGTCATAACCCTGAGCACCTGCACATCCTTTGGAAAGTTTGACAGTAAGCTTGTTTCTGTCAATGGAATGGCTGGAAATCTTTGTGTTGGCAGGTCGCAGGTATGCGCCGTTTTCATCTGTGATACTTCCGTCTGTGTGAATAACTCTTCCATTGAGAGATTCTGTACCAAATGCTATGAAATAATCCTGTCCTTTGGAAAGGGCAAAGTCAGCATATGGAATACTGCGCTCAAATGCACCGCCTACAGTTACAGTCTGGATGCACTGCAGAACCCCATTCTCAGCATCATACCAGAACAGATTTGCCATAAGTCCTGCACAGGAAGCATCTGCCTTTACAGAAAGCACAGCCGG
>NZ_JAJCGT010000137.1:0-363 GCF_020553185.1 Blautia sp. MSK18_10
CTCTCCTGTACCTGCATATCCGTATACTGAACACGAATAACTGCCTGCGGCCAGTTTATGCTGACCATTGCTGTTTTGTCTTTCTCATCTCCTGCTTTCCGGATAAGCTCCAGCAATTCCTTCAGTACTTCCTTTGTCAGATAACCGCCTCTCCAGTGAAAAATAAGTACCCTGCCTTTCTTCGCCGCCTGCAAAGAACGTTTATACACATCCTCTTTCTTAGTAAAAGAAAGCTTCTTCTCCTTATAGTAAAAGTGCTCATGATCACCGCAGTGAGGCGCCGGCGCAATAAGAGGCTCATGATCCCTGAAAATCTGTGAATCATCCAGATTGAAATAATCATAGCGGATTTCAGAAGTCTCA
>NZ_JAJCGT010000138.1:0-359 GCF_020553185.1 Blautia sp. MSK18_10
TTCCTATCTTGCGTTTTATGAGATACTCTCATATCTCTTAACGTTTTGTATCAAGGATATTTGATTAACTTTTAATCAAATTTCATGTATGCAGTTTTCAAGGTACATATTGACTGATATTTTATCAGTCATCAGAAATCTCAAATGCTTTTTCAGCTTCATTTAAAATCTCTCATCACTGGTAAATTCAGTTTTTTCTTTTTTGATCTGGCGCCCACCTGCTCTCCCACACCGTCTCCAGTGCAGTACCATCGGCCGATTGGGTCTTAACCGTCGTGTTCGGGATGGGAACGGGTGTGTCCCCCAACCGCATCGGCACCAGAAATATTTCAGCTTGATAGCTAAACAGTAAAACACAT
>NZ_JAJCGT010000014.1:0-75944 GCF_020553185.1 Blautia sp. MSK18_10
AGAGCATCTGCCTTACAAGCAGAGGGTCATAGGTTCGAGCCCTATAGGTTCCATACTTGGATGGATTCCCGAGTGGCCAAAGGGGGCAGACTGTAAATCTGTTAGCAACGCTTTCGAAGGTTCGAATCCTTCTCCATCCACTTAGCTTAACAGCTAAGCCGATGTGGCTCAATTGGCAGAGCAGCTGATTTGTAATCAGCAGGTTATCGGTTCGAGTCCGATCATCGGCTTTTGATTTTAAAAATTAATATCGCGGGGTGGAGCAGTCTGGAAGCTCGTCGGGCTCATAACCCGAAGGTCATAGGTTCAAATCCTGTCCCCGCTATTTTGCCCAGATAGCTCAGTTGGTAGAGCAGAGGACTGAAAATCCTCGTGTCGCTGGTTCGATTCCGGCTCTGGGCATTCACTTTGAAAGTGATAATTAAATAATATGGAGCATTAGCTCAGTTGGTAGAGCACTTGACTTTTAATCAAGTTGTCCGGGGTTCGAATCCCCGATGCTTCACTTTAAAACTTCTGTGAGAATATCACAGAAGTTTTTTTGTGTTTTTTTAACCCTAACATCATTTTATGGAATTACTATAGAGAAATAAAAAAGTTCTAAAGTTTTATGCTTTTTCATATATTATTAGTACCTGATACCATTAACCGTAGGAAGTGCGCAGTCTTAACGGTGGACAGGCTGTTTGAAGTCAGTAGATGTAATGCAGAACAGGAGGAGTTTTTATGAAGAGTCCTTTAAAGAATCTGAAAAAATATTTTCAGTTAATCATGACTGCTCTTATTTGCTTTGTAATGGGAGTCATTGAAGACAAGAAAAGAATCTGCATAAAAGATACAGATTCTAAAAAAGACAGAACTGTTTTGCGTCCGGATGATAAAAAGAACAACAGAAAAAATAAAATCATTTACTGGAATGAACCACGAATCCAGAATAGAATAAATAGAGCTGTATATTTTAATACGGGGTAATGAAGCCCCGTATGCAGAAACTATCGCAGTCCTTTCAATTAATGAATTTGAGACAGTTCAGCAGGATTTTATGTTCTGATGAGCAGGATCAATATGCATTATTTACGAGAATTGCTATATAACAGAAGTGTTATAAATAATATACATACAGATAAATATATATGTATATACTAAAAAGAAGAAGTTTATAATGATGGTCTGATATGAGAAAGTCTTTTTTCCCTGGAACAACGGGAATCTTTGCTCTATTTTTTGTTCCCTATATAGTTACAATTATTTTTAATGGTGCCAACACTACATTGATCAATAAAAAATTTAATGTGGAAATGCTTCTGCCGGTGATCGTTTCATCGCAGATTGAAGACAAATATGAACTTGAGACTATAAAAGCACAAACAATCATAGCAAGATCAAATTTTTACCGGACAATGAAAGAGGAGAAAAATCTGGCAATAACTTTATGTCAGATAAAGGAAGAGATGGAGGGGAAATCCCTGGCTTGTGTAATTTTACAGAATAAGTACGAAAAAGCAGTAACAGAAACAGAAGGAAAAGTCATTGTATGGAATAAAGAATTAAAGTTAGTTCCCTATCATGAATTAAGTGCAGGACAGACAAGAGATGGAATGGAAGTTTTCCACAACGAAGATGATTCGTATCTCAGATCCGTACACAGTCTTGTGGATAAAAATGCAAAAGATTATTTGAATAGTGTATACATAAATAAAAATGTCCTTCCGGAAAGAATTGAAATAAAATCCAGGGACAGTGCCGGTTATGTTACAGAAATTCTGGCTGACGGGAAAGTGTTGGAAGGCGAGGCATTCAGAAAAGGAATGGGACTCACGTCCTCAAATTTTACAATTCAGAAGTCTGGAAAGGAAATACGATTTTTATGTAGAGGAAAAGGTCATGGATTAGGATTCTCACAATATGGAGGGAATGAGATGGCAAAGGAGTCTGCGAATGCAAAAGAGATCTTACAATATTATTTTCCTGAGATGGATGTGCTGAACATAAAATCTGTAAATTGCTGAATAGATACGAATATTCTGGACACCCTATAGATATGAAGATGAAAACAGAGGTGAAAGGAATATGATGAATAACAAAGTGACAAGAATCATTGCCAATTCCGTTGGACTGGCCGCTGTAGCAGCATTGGGAATTACAGTTTATCAGTTAGGTACCTCCCCGGTCAAAGAGAAAACTCCTGAAGAAAAAACAGAAAATGTCGGTGAAAGTACACAGGATACGGAAGAACAATTGAGTGAAGATGCAGGAACGAATCATGTGGAGTCAGAAAATCAGTGGATGTCCGATGACGGGGAAGATTTGGATGATACAAAGGTTACATTCCAAAAACAAGGAATGTATGGGGAAACAGCTCAAAATACTGTGGATAATAATGAATCAGATAATACTGCAGATGTGGATAAGACTGACAATGCTGTAAATTCTCAGCAAGCAGAAGAATCATCAGTAAATGCAAATATGAAATCCCAGACGATATCAGAAGATCAGGCAGATGAAGCAACAGATGTTTCGGCATCGGCCCTGAATCTTGCGACAGTAAATTTTTCGGAAGATACATTAATGGAGTGGCCGGTGAATGGAAATGTTCTCCTTGATTACAGTATGGATCAGACTACTTATTTTCCGACGCTTGATCAGTATAAATTGAGTCCGGCTATTGCTGTCGGTGCAGTAGAGGGAGCACCTGTGGTAGCTGCTGTTAATGGCAAGGTTTATTCTATAGAGCAGAATGCGCAGACGGGTACTACACTGACAATGGAACTTGGAAATGGATATCAGGCTGTTTATGGACAGCTTACAGATCTGACAGTGTCAGAAGGAGATACAATTAAAAAGGGAACGACGATAGGATATATTGCACAGCCTACAAAATATTACAGCACAGAAGGAACCAATCTTTATTTTGCAATGAAAAAGAATGGAGAACCAATAGATCCGATTGAATATCTTCCATAATGAAATAGAAGAAAAAAACAGGGCTGCCGTAGATCGGCAGCCTTAATTTGGTATAGGGCCGAGACAGTAACGTATAAACAGTACTTTGATATTTGCAACAGAAATGATATGTGTAGTATAATACAAAATATGTAGTGATTCAGCAGTTAACAATTCGTGGATATCAGGTTAGGGGCACACTAGCATCATAAAATACTGCTGGTTATAAAAATACTTTCGGAAATTATACAGACAGCATGAAAGAGGAGCTTTTTATATGAATATTAATGAGATTGCCAAACTGGCAGGGGTCTCCAGAGCTACCGTATCCAGGTATCTGAACAATGGTTATGTCAGTGAGGAAAAGAAAAAAAATATCAGCAGAGTTATTGAAGAAACCGGGTATCAGCCTTCTTCACAGGCGCAGAGGCTGCGTACTAAGAAGACAAAACTGGTCGGAGTAATTCTGCCAAAGATAGATTCCAATACGATCAGCCGGGAAGTTGCCGGAATCAGTGACATACTTACCAAAAAAGGATATCAGCTGATACTGGCAAATACAAATAACAGTGTTGAAGAAGAATTGAAATATCTTTCGCTGTTCAGGGATAATCAGGTCGATGGTGTTATTTTTATTGCCACCATATTGACAAAACAGCACAGGGAAATGATGAAGGGATTTAAAGTTCCGATTGTTTTACTTGGACAACAGCTGGATGGTTATCCATGTATTTTTCAGGACGATTATAAGGCTGCTGTAAATCTTACTGAACAGATGGTGAAGACAGGAAAGAAGTTTGGATATATTACAGTTACGGATAAAGATGAGGCAGTTGGCAGGCAGCGAAAGTCAGGTGTGGAGAAGGTTCTTGGAGAAAATCAGATCACATTGGAAAGTGGATGTGTAAAATGCGGAAATTTCACATTAGAGTCAGGATATGAGAAAGCGAAAGAACTTTTTACGGAGCATCCCGATGTAGATACATTGATTTGTGCAACAGATACCATGGCAGTTGGAGCGGCAAATTGGCTGAAGGAGAACGGATATCAGATTCCTCAACAGGTTCAGATTGCCGGAATGGGAGACAGTTTTCTGGGAAAGATCATAGAACCAAAGCTGACTACTGTACATTTTTTTTACAAGACAAGTGGAATGGAATCAGCAAAAGTGCTGGTAGATTTGATAGAATCTAAGGAAACATCATCTGTACATAAAGAAATAAAAATGGGATGTAAGGTGGTACTCAGAGAGTCTCACCGAAATATATGACTGAACATGAAAGAGGAACTCTGAGGCAATCATCAGAGTTCTTTTTTTCTGAATAATTGGATTTACATATATATTAAAGGGAGTGTTTTGGAAATAATATATAAAAAATGGATATAATATTTGTGATATGTTACATATTTACAAATAAAAAACGCCCAGATATAATAGCATATATGAGAACGATTCCATAAAAGTACATACAATCCATAGGAAATACATATTGGTGATCAGATAAGAAATATCGTGAGAGTGCAAGATATCTGCTGAATTATAATCAGATATCAGAGTAAATTTGGAATGGTATAAGATGATATTAAGGTTAAAAGGTATTTTTATAAGATTAACAAGTGAAATTTGTTGAATATGTGAGAATTTCAAAGTATACATTTATATGAGAACGATTCCATAAAAGGAGGATATTATGGATTACAGAAAAACAGCACAGGAGATATATGACCATATCGGTAAAAAAGAAAATATTATTTCCGCAGCTCATTGTGCCACACGTCTTCGCCTGGTTATCAGTGATAATTCAAAGGCTGATAAGGAATATGTTGAGAACATTGAAGGTGTAAAAGGTGTTTTCTTTGCGCAGGGACAGATGCAGATCATTCTGGGAACAGGTATAGTTAATAAAGTATATGATGAGTTCATCCGGATTGCAGGAGTTTCTGAGAGCAGTAAAGAAGAGCTGAAAAAAGTTGCGGCTTCCAGGGCAAATCCGGTGCAGAGACTGATCAAGACACTTGGAGATATTTTTGTGCCGATTATTCCTGCAATTGTTGCAAGCGGTTTCCTGATGGGAATTATGGAAGCACTGAACTTCATGGTAAACAATGGATTTTTGAATATTGATACCAGCGGTTCTATTTATACATTTGCACAGCTTTTCAGTAATACGGCATATACGTTCCTGCCAATCCTCATCGCATACAGCGGTGCTAAAGTGTTTGGTGCAAACCCGTATCTGGGTGCAGTTATCGGTATGATCATGATTCATCCGAATCTCCAGAATGCATGGACAGTTGCCACAGAAGGTGTTAAAGCAACTCAGAAAGTATGGTTTGGACTTTACTCTATTGATATGGTCGGATATCAGGGGCATGTAATTCCGGTTATCATTGCAGTATGGGTACTGGCTCAGATTGAGAAGAGACTTCACAAAATAGTGCCGGCAATGTTTGATCTGTTTGTTACTCCGCTTGTAAGTGTCTTTGTAACAGGATATCTGACATTATCCATTATCGGACCTATCTTTGTCACTGTTGAGAACGGACTTCTGAATGGGATTCAGTGGCTGATCGCATTGCCATTTGGTATCGGAAGTTTTATTATGGGTGCGTTTTATGCACCGACGGTGGTTGCCGGTGTTCACCATATGTACACGATCATTGATCTTGGACAGTTGTCTAAATTTGGAGTTACTTACTGGCTGCCTCTTGCTTCTGCAGCGAATATTGCACAGGGTGGAGCAACTCTTGCAGTAGCACTTAAGACAAAGAATCAGAAGATTAAATCAATGGCAGTTCCGTCTGCATTAAGTGCCTGTATGGGAATTACTGAACCTGCGATCTTTGGTGTTAACCTTCGCTTTGGAAAACCATTTGTGATGGGATGTATTGGTGGTGCATTTGGTGCACTGTTTGCATCTGTTACAGGACTGGGGGCTACGGGAACTGGCGTAACCGGTATCTTTGGAATTCTTCTTTGTCTGAATAATCCGGTTTCTTATATTCTTATGTTTGTGATTGCATTTGGTGCTGCCTTTGTACTTACCTGGTTGTTTGGATATAAGGACACTAATGTTTCTGAAAAGACAGAAAGTGTTGAAGCTGTGGGAGATAAATCAACAACAGAAAAAAGCAATGCAGATGATTCTGTGCTTTATAGTGTATCAGAAGGAACTGCGATTTTGCTTTCCCAGGTAAATGACGCTACATTTGCTTCGGAAGTACTTGGAAAAGGAATTGCCGTAATTCCATCGAAGGGTGAAGTTGTTGCTCCATGTGATGCTGTGGTTGAGACTGTTTTTGATACAAAGCATGCAGTTGGTTTAAGTACGGAAAGTGGTATGGAGCTTCTGATCCATATCGGGATCAATACAGTGGAATTGAATGGAAAATATTTTACATCTCATGTAAAGAATGGAGATCACGTAAAGAAAGGCCAGCTTCTGGTTTCCTTTGATATGGAGAAAGTTAAGGCAGCAGGATACGATGTGACGACTCCTCTTATTGTAACGAATTCGGATGATTATAAAGATGTGAAAATTCTGTCGGAAGATTCGGTAACACCATCAGATAAAGTATTGGAGATTGTGAAATGAGTACGCTAACTAAAGTTCTTGAAAGAAATATAAAAGTAATTGAAAAGAACGCAGATCTGACAGAAGGAAGATTCCGGCTTGGACATCATCTGATGCCGCCGGTCGGATGGCTCAATGATCCGAATGGACTATGCTGGTATAAAGGCAGATATCATGTGTTTTTTCAATACGCTCCCTTTGATGTGGAAGGCGGACTGAAATTCTGGGGACATTATACAAGCGAAGATCTGGTAGACTGGAAATACGAAGGGACAGCTCTTTATCCGGATTCTCCTTATGACTGTCATGGTGTCTATTCCGGATCTGCATTGGCAGAGAGTGAAAAACTTCATTTGTTTTTCACCGGGAATGTAAAGATTGACGGTGATTATGATTATATTAATGAAGGACGTGAGACCAGTACGCTTCATGTAGAAAGTGAGGACGGAATTCATTTCGGAGATAAAGAAGAGGTAATTTCTTTTGAAAAATATCCGGAAGAGTTTACCTGTCATATCAGAGACCCGAAAGTCTGGAAAGAAAATGACAGGTATTTTATGGTTCTTGGTGGACGTCTTAAGGGAGATAAAGGTGCAGTTCTGGTTTATGAATCAGAAAATCTGAAAGAATGGAAATTTAAACATATAATAACCACACCGGAAGCTTTTGGCTATATGTGGGAATGCCCGGACTATTTCGAACTGGATGGGAAGAAATTTCTGTCTGTATCACCACAGGGCTTGAAGAGGGAAGAATTTCGTTTTCAGAATATCTATCAGTCAGGCTATTTTCCGGTAAAAGAGGATGGCTCTGTAGATGAAAGAGACTTTCGTGAGTGGGATATGGGATTTGACTTTTATGCTCCACAGACCTTTACAGATAACAGCGGAAGGCGACTTCTGATAGGATGGATGGGAATGCCGGATGCAGAGGAGGAATATACCAATAAAACCATTGATGAAGGCTGGCAGCATTGTCTTACCGTACCGCGGGAACTGAGGGTAAAGGATGGAAAAATATTCCAGTATCCGGCAAAAGAACTGGAGAGACTCCGAAAAGAGAAAACAATTCTTGATGATGAAAAATCAATTGTTGAGGTTCGTGTAGAAGTAAATGAAGGTTTTGATCTGTTAATTGAAGATATTGCAGTGACAGACAGAAGTTTTCAGATCAGTATGGGCGGACAGATGCTCTTTAAATATGAAAATGAAATTGCGGAGATTGGATTTTCTGAAATTGCGGGTGCAGGAAGAAATAAGCGGAAAGCGAAAGTCAGTGAACTGAACAATATCCGGATTCTTGCAGATACTTCTGCAGTGGAACTTTATCTGAATGATGGAGAGATTGTATTCTCAACCAGATATTATCCGGATCGTGAAGATCTGCAGCTAAAGGTAAAAGGCGGAAAATTCAGGGGAAATCTCTGGAATCTTCGAAAAATGATATTCACAAAATAAGAAAATAAACGTATAATAAAGCAGGTGGGAAAGAAAATCCGCAGTCGGTTTCCCTGCCTGCTTTTTTGACATATTGGTATTTCTGGTGCTGAGAGATCTGGCTGTCAGAAAGAATATGTGTCCGGATGATATACGTGTTTTAAACCGACTGTTTATTATAGAAACAGGGACGACCGCAAAAGATAGCAGTTGTCCTTTACATAAATTATAAAAAATTTCAAATAATGCAATTCCAGACAATAAGACAGTTGCTTGATTATAATATATGACTGTCGGGTGATTATGATGAATTATACTTACATTGTTAAATGTGCAGATGGGACTCTTTATACAGGGTGGACAAACTGTCTGCAAAAACGTATGAAAGCACACAACGAGGGAAAGAACGGCGCGAAATATACAAGGACCAAAAGACCGGTTACACTTGTATATTATGAAGGATTTTCAACAAAAGAAGAAGCGATGAGACGTGAATATGAGATTAAACAATTTACCAGAAATAAAAAACTGGAGTTGCTGAGCTTCTGAACCCGTCAGATAAGGAGGATAAGAGAAAATGAAAAAGATGACAAAATGGCTTGCAGTATGCGCAGTATGTGTGATGGGCAGTGTTCCGGCCATGGCAGCAGAAGTACCGGATGTTACTGTAACACCGATCCCGATTGAAACACCTGCTCCGGATGTAACACCAATCGAGACACCTGCACCAACACCCATACCGGAGGTGAAAAATGGCTGGTATGAGTATGGAACAAAAAATAAGAAATATTTTAAAGATGGACAGTATCTTACAGGAATGCGTAAAATCCATGGTGAAGTTTATTATTTCAGTCCAAAAGGATTTATGAAAACCGGATGGATCAAATACAATAACAAGAAATATTATTTTGGTTCCAATGGAATACGTTACAGTGGCGTTAAGAAAATCAGCGGAAAATATTACTATTTCAGTGACAAGGGTGTTCTGAGAACGAAAACAGTTAAAGTTGGAAATACAATTTATTATTGTACAGAAAAGGGAATTCTGGAAGCCTGGAAAAAAGGAAAGACGATTTATTATCCAAATGGAAAGAAAATGAATTCCACCAAAGCGTATGAGTATGAGACTTTGCAGAGAGCAAAGGATGTTGTCAGCAAGATCACAAAACCGAGTATGTCAAAAAGTGAGAAATTTGAAACCTGTTTCAGATGGGTAATGTATCAGCATTATTACGATACCAGAAGAATATTTTATAATCAGACTGCATGGCCTGCGTTATATGCAAACGATTATCTGATACTGAGCGGAAAAGGCGGGGACTGTTTCTCAGATGCCTGTTCGTTTGCCTATCTTGCAAAGGCTCTTGGATATAAGAATGTTTATGTCTGCGTAGATACAACGGCAACTGACGGAAGCGGTCATTGCTGGGCTGAAATCGGAGGCAGAGTATATGATCCGCTGTTCGCAGAGGCGAAGAGCTATTATGGATATTTTGGCGTGGGATATGGATCCTATGGATTGTATCCGGAAAGAAGAGTAGCTGTGTAATATAAAAGCTTTCCTGCAGGGATTATGTTGCAGCAGAGAAAATTGTATTGTTAAGGGGTTGCAGCACCGGAAAAAATCCGGTGCTGCAACCCCTTGTTTTGTTTATTGGCAAATTGACGGTTATACAGGTAGTGGAGCAACAAAAAAGTACATGACAATGAAATGGCAGGCACTTCCAAGCATAACGAAGATGTGAAAGATCTCATGGGAACCAAAATTCTTATGTCTGGAATTAAAAAGCGGAACTTTTAATGCATAGATCACACCACCGATGGTATAAATGATTCCGCCTGCAAGAAGCCAGTCAAATCCTGCACGTGGGAGTGCATGGAAGATTGGAACAAATGCCAGTACACACAGCCAGCCCATGGCGATATACAGTACAGAGGACAACCATTTGGGACAGGTAATCCAACAGCCCTTTAAGATAATGCCGAGGACTGCAATACTCCATACCAGCGCGCACAGAATATATCCAATGCGGTTATGAAGAACGATCAGGCATACAGGAGTATAGCTTCCGGCGATCATCACAAAAATCATCATGTGATCCATTTTTCGCAGCCGTCGATTGACCTTCTCTGTAGAATCTACAGAATGGTAAATGGTACTGGCTGCATAGAGCAGAACCATGGTAAGTATAAAAATACTTAAAGCAACAATATGGAGCACATCATAAGAACGCGCTGCCTTGATAATAAGAGGAACTGCTCCGACTGCAGCGAGAAGAAGGGCAATACCATGAGTGATCGCACTTCCGGGATCTTTTAATTTAAATTTCATAAAAACGCCTCCATTCATTCAGATAAATATAATGAAAACAATATAATATAGTTTTAAAAACTACATATCAAGTATATAAATACTATAACACAAAAAAACAAAAAATCAAGGGCTTATTTTGGGAATCAAAGAAATGTTTGTCCGGCAATGCAAATGAGTTACAGGGTTGCGAAGATGAGGAAAACAGTTGAATCTATATGATAAATCTCCTATAATACAAGTAAAGTAAGTGGTAAAGGAGACAGTTCCATGGGAAAAACCATAACGATATGTTTTACAAATAATAAGGGTGGAAGTGGAAAAACCACAACCTGTTCAAACCTTGGAGCGGCGATGGCTCAGGCAGGGAAAAAGGTTCTTCTGATCGATGGAGATATGCAGTTAAATCTTTCTCTTGCTTTTTTTCCGGAGAACTGGGTGCTGGAGCAGGCGAAAGGAGAGAAGAATCTGTATTGCGCAATCGGAAAACAGGAAGAGCTCAGCGGTTATGTGGTACATACTCCCTACGAAAATCTGGATCTGATACCATCGTCTACATTGATGAGTTCTATAGAATATGAACTTTTTACAAAATGGCAGAGAGAATTTATCCTGCGAAAATGCATTCAGAAGATAAAGGATGCAGGAAATTATGACTATATTCTGATTGATGCACCTCCTACGCTGGGTGGTTGGGTGATGAATATCCTTTGTGCATCAGACAGGGTAATTATTCCTGTTGAAGCAAGTCCATGGGGAATGTTCGGACTTGCGAATATGTTTGAATTTCTTAATGAAGTAAAGCAGATTACTCCGGAACTGGAAGTTGCCGGAATTGCAGTGACAAAGGTAGATACAAGAAAGAGTTATTATAAACAGACAATGGAAACACTGCATGAACTTGAGGATATTCATGTATTTGAGCAGATCATCAGAGTGGACAGCTCTGTAGAATGGTCACAGGATAACAGTATTCCGGTTGTGGAATATAAAAAATCAAGCAGAAGTGCCAGGGAATATACGAGATTGGCAGAGGAGGTCATGGAATTATGTCAGTAGGCAGGGAGAGTATTCGGCGTGCAGCAAATGCAGGTGCCGGGAAAACCGTAAAGAAGCCCGTTGTATCCACAAAAGAGGCAGAGAAACCGGAAACAATATCTGTTACAGAAGAAAAGAAAAAAACAGCAAAAGGTTCTGTTCATATTAATGAGGAACTGCCGGTATATCTTCTTTAAAAGTTACTTGTAAGTGCTTGAGTATTTTGTTATTTTATAGAATATAATCAAGTGGTTGCGCAAAAAGTGGGGTATTTTATGGAAACAGAAGAAAAGAAGATATATACAATAGAAGATATCGCCCGGGAGCTTGGGGTAAGTAAGACTACGGTATCACGTGCTATTTCAGGAAAGGGAAGAATCAGTCAGGCTACAAGAGACAGAGTACGGGCATTTATAAAAGAACATGATTACAGACCCAATGTTGTGGCAAAGGGGTTGGCACAGCGTAAAACTTATAATATTGCACTGCTGATGCCGAAGGATTATGTTGCCACAGAGTTTCTTTTTTTTAAAGACTGTATGAATGGAATCTGTGAGATGGCTTCCTCCTATGAGTATGATATTATTATTTCTATGATTGATGGAGCAGATGTATCGCAGATACAGAGACTGGAGGCAAATCGAAAAGTCGATGGGATCATTGTAAGCAGAGCAGTGGTAAGTTCCAAGGTACAGAAATATCTGAAGAACTGTAAGGAACCATATATATTGATCGGCCCATCTTCAGATCCGGAAGTTCCGTTTGTAGATAACAAGAACCAGGAAGCCGGAAAAGAACTGACAAGTATTATGTTGATGAAAGGTTTTCGGAATCTGGCACTTCTGGGTGGAAATCAGTCCTACAATGTTACCGGAAGCAGATATCAGGGTTTTCTGGAAGCACATGAGAAAATGGGAGTTTCTGTTAACGAAAATCTGATCTTCATGGATACGGATAATCAGGCAGCAGTATCTGATGCTGTGAAGAGACTGCTTGAAGAAGGCGCGGATGGTATTGTCTGTATGGATGATGTGATCTGCAGCATGTGTCTGAGCAGTCTGAGGGAAAAGAAAATATCGGTTCCTGCAGAAATAAAAATAGCCAGTATGTATGACAGTAAGAATCTGGAATATAATAATCCACCGATTACCAGTATACGCTTTGATACGGTAAGACTGGGAAAGATGGCATGTGCGAAATTACTGAACATCCTGGGAGAGAAGCCACTGGAGGATACAGTGCCTCTGAACTACCAGGTAGTGTTGCGGGAGTCGACACAGTAGTATATGGATGTAAAATCCGATCAGATTATAGAAATTGAAAATGAATGGCAGGATTAGAAAGTTCTCTGTATTTATTGTAAGGATCAATAAGCAGAGAACTTTTTGTGTATAAAAAAATCGGTTGAAATTCTCTGGACAATCTGATTTTATCAAAATGAAAACGGTTGCACAAATCAAGTATATCATTGTATGAAAAAACGAAAAAATCAAACTGAATTGTGCAATATGACAAAAAAAGAGTTTTGAAATTAGATAATAATGGCTAATTGACTTTATAAATATAAAGGAATATACTAAAAATATGAACAAACGGTTGCGCAAACAAAACTGAGGGCGTTTATTACGCAAATCGGATGCGGGCTGTTTAGGCATAACCATCAAAAACAGGAGGAAGAGAAAATGAGAAAAAATGTAAAAAAGGTGATTGCACCGTTACTGGCAGCTGCTATGGCACTTTCCTGCACAGTATGTGTAAGTGCAGCAGAGGATGAGACAATTAAACTGACTGTATGGGGAGCTGAAGAAGACCAGAATTTATTAAAAGAACTGACAGATAAATTCCAGGAGAAGTATGCAGATCAGAAATTTGATATTCAGATTGGCGTAGAATCTGAGTCTACTGCAAAAGATACTATTCTGACAGACGTAGAGGCTGGTGCAGATGTATATGCATTCGCAGATGATCAGCTTCCGGATCTTGTAAAAGCAGGAGCACTTCTGAAACTTGATGATTATGCAGAAGCACTTCAGCTTGCAGATACAACACTTGATGATGTAAAAGCTGCAAACGTTGAAGGCGCTATTGATGCAGCAACAATTGATGGCAGTCTGTATGCATTTCCAAGAGCAGCTGACAACGGATATTTTCTTTACTATGATTCATCTGTAATTTCCGAGGAAGATGCAGCAAGCTGGGACAGCCTTCTTGAAGCAGCTGATAAGGCCGGAAAGAAAGTTGGTATGACACTTGCTTCCGGATGGTACAATGCTTCTTTCTTCTATGGAGCAGGATTTACAACAGGACTTAATGATGACGGAACAACAACTATGGACTGGAACGGAACAAGTGCTGATGGATATACAGGTGTTGATGTAGTAAAAGGAATGCTTGATATTACATCTAATCCGGCATTTATGGCAGTTGCTGATGGTGATATGTCTAATCAGCTTGCATCCGGTAATCTGGCAGCATGCGTTTCCGGTACATGGGATGCAATCACAGCAAAGGAGATATTTGGTGACGGATATGCAGCAACAAAGCTTCCTACATTCACAGTTGGTGACAAACAGGTTCAGCAGGGATCTGTTGCCGGTTACAAATATGTTGGTGTAAACGGCTATTCTGAGAATTCCGGATGGGCAGTTCTTCTTGCTGAGTACCTTACAAACGAAGAATCCCAGCAGATGTTCTTTGATCAGAGAGAAAGTGGTCCTTCAAACAAGAATGTAGCAGCATCTGATTCTGTTCAGGAAAATGTAGCACTTGCAGCACTTGCAGCTCAGTCTGAATATGCACAGGCTCAGAAGGTTGGCGGAAAATATTGGGATCCTGCAAAGACATTCGGAGAACTGATTGCACAGGGAACATTATCTGCAGATGATGATAATGCAATCCAGGAAGCACTTGATAATCTGGTAGAGGGTGCTGCTGCTTCTGTAGAATAATTGTAAAATAAAAAAATTATATAACAGATTTTAAAAAATGGCCCATATGCATAACGGCATGTGAGCTGTTTTAAGGAAACGGCAGATGCTGTCTGAGAAAAGATAGTAACAAAAATGAAATGACGAGGAGGAGAGATATGGCAGCACAGGACAATAATTCTGCTGCAGCGGCAGTGAGTGGATTCTTTAAATCCATCGGTGGATTTTTTGCTGACTTTGGTACTGCTGTAGTGAAAGGTGATGCCTTTGTAAAGCTGTCCCTGATCTGGATGGGCGCAGGCTATGCAAAGCGTAAACAGTATGTGAAAGCAGTACTGATGACATTGCTGGAGATCGCAGTGATCGTTTTTTCAGTGAAATTTGCAATGCAGTATGTACCAAAATTCAGTACCCTTGGTACTGTAAAGATGGAAAAAGTCTTTAACATGAAAACAATGAAAAGTGAATTTAATGATTATGATAATTCCTTTACGATCCTGTTGTTTTCATTGTTCAGCTTTGTTGTATGGTTTGCGGCAGCTGTTGTGTGGTTTAAGAACGTGATCAATGCTTATACACTTCAGAAAATGGAAGAAGCGGGAAAGCATATCAATACTTTTAAAGAAGATCTCAGATCACTGACAGAAGAGAAGTTTCATATTACATTACTGACACTTCCGGTACTTGGAGTTGTGATTTTCACATTAATCCCAATCTTACTTCTGATCTTTGTAGCATTTACAAATTATGATCAGCAGCATATGCCTCCTACTGAGTTGTTCTCATGGGTAGGTTTCAGTAACTTTATCAGTTTGTTTGGCGGCGGCGGTCTTACATCTACGTTCGGATATGCATTTGTGCGGGTTCTGGGATGGACACTTGTATGGGCTTTCTTCGCAACATTTACAACTTATATCGGAGGTATCCTGCTTTCACTGCTTCTTAACAGCAAGAAGACAAGACTGTCGAAGATGTGGCGTACTTTATTTATCGTAACGATTGCAGTCCCGCAGTTTGTATCACTTCTGCTGGTGCGTAATTTCTTCTCCAATGGTGGTATCGTCAACACAATCTGTCACAGCATTGGACTGACCGGATTCTTAAGAAGCATAGGACTTGTGTCCACAAGCTATATTCCGTTTCTTTCTGCTCCGGGTTGGGCACATGTAATGATCATTCTCATTAATATCTGGATTGGTGTTCCGTATCAGATGCTGATCGCAACAGGTGTTCTGATGAACCTTCCTTCTGACCAGCTTGAGAGTGCAAGAGTAGACGGTGCAACAAACTTCCAGATATTCAGAAAGATTACAATGCCATATCTGCTCTTTGTAACAGGACCTGCTCTGATCACAGACTTTGTAAAAAATATTAATAACTTTAATGTTATTTATCTGCTCACACAGGATGTTTATACAACAACTAATCAGGCAATGGCAAGCTCACAGGCAAAAGAGGTTGACCTTCTGGTTACCTGGCTGTTCCGTCTGACTCAGGATTACTACAACTATAAGATGGCATCAGCAATCGGTATTATCGTGTTTATTATCTGTGCAGTATTCACCCTGGTTGCATTTAACAGGATGATCAAGGGAGATAAGGAGGGAACATATCAATAATGAAAAAGATGAAAGACAGTCGTACTTCTTCTATAGTATTACATAATTTATTGATCGCAGTGCTGGCATTTATCTGGCTGATCCCGATCATCTGGCTGTTATGTACTTCCTTCAGTGCATATTCAGGAATGAATACCAGTACATTTTTTCCGAAGGAATGGAGCATCAGCAATTACATGAAGCTGTTTCATTCAGATTCTGTATCTCAGTTTCCGCAGTGGTTTCTGAATACATTTATCATTGCATGCTTTACATGTGTGATTTCCACTATGTTCGTACTGATGGTTGCATATGCAACATCTGTTATGAGATTCAAGATGAGAAAACCGCTGATGAACATGGCAGTTATCCTGAATCTGTTTCCTGGTATGCTGGCAATGATTGCAGTTTACTTCACACTGAAATCTTTTAATCTGACAAACAGCTATGCCGGTTTGATCATGGTTTACTCTGCTTCTTCAGGTCTTGGTTATTTGATTGCGAAAGGATTCTTTGATACAGTTCCGAGAGCACTCTGCGAGGCTGCCAGAATTGATGGATGCAGTGAGGCAAGAATCTTCTTCCAGATGGTTCTGCCCATGAGCCGCCCGATTGTTGTTTATACAGTTATCAGCAGTTTCCTGGTGCCATGGATGGATTTCGTATATGCAAAGATGATCCTGAATGCCGGTATTTCTTCCAAATATACAGTTGCCATTGGTCTGTACAAGATGCTGGATAAGAGCCTTATCAATTCTTATTTTACTCAGTTCTGCGCAGGTGGTGTACTGGTATCCATACCGATTTCTATTCTGTTTATGATCATGCAGAAATTCTATGTGGAAGGAATTACAGGCGGTGCTGTAAAAGGTTGATATTATGAATATGACAACGGGAAGAAGAGGAATCGTCTGGAAAACTCCGGATATCACAGCTGATGGGCTGAAGATGTTTGCATGTATTACTATGCTGATCCAGACAGTTGGAATTGCCATTATTGAAAAAGGCCTGATCCATTTAGACCAGTATACTCAGGAGAGTCTGAACCAGGCGATGTCTCAGGATTCCCGTTTGATGACACTTGCGGGAGTCGGATCCATTATGCAGCTTATAGGCGGGATGGCGATTCCCGTATTTGCGTTTCTGCTGGTAGAGGGATTTCGTAATACATCGGATTATAAGAAGTATCTGATCATGATGGCTGTTACTGCACTGGTCAGTGAGATTCCATATGATCTGTCAATCTGCGGAAAAGTATGGGACTTTTCCAGTCAGAACGCAATGATCACGATGTGTATCTGCCTGATTATGCTGAAATGCTTAGATCTGTTTAAAGAAACTTCCGGATTTACAGGTGGTATGTTAAAGGCACTGATCCTGATCGCAGCTATTGTCTGGGTGAGCATTTTCCGGGCAGAGTATGGACTTTGTATTGTTCTGCTTGTGTTTGTGTTCTATGTGTTTGAGACAAGAAATGTGCTGAAAACAGTGCTGGGCTGTATTATCAGTCTGATGTATGTGACCGGACCGATTGCGTTCTATGGAATCTGGTGCTGCACTGGAGAGAGAAAGGATTACATCAATAAATATGTCTATTATGCTTTTTATCCTTTGCATTTGCTGGTGCTTGGAGTAATTGCAAACTATATCCTGTAAGAAGAATGAAATCAAATCCCGTCTGCTTTGACTGAGAAAAGTAATAAGCAGCGAGAATAGTGTGTTTTGAAATTGGATAGAGTATTAAATATGATAGTGAAAAAGAAAACGACTGAGAATAGAGAATTAAGAGGAGAACAAGTATGGACTTTAGAACGGATAAGCTGCTCCATGGAGGTGATTACAACCCGGAACAGTGGTTAAAGAGACCGGATATTCTGGAAAAAGATATTGATATGCTGGAGGAGTCTGGCTGTAATGTAGTAAGCCTTGGGATTTTTTCCTGGTCTACACTGGAACCGGAAGAAGGTGTATTTCATTTTGAATGGCTGCAGGAGATCATTGATAAACTTTATAAAAGAGGTATTTCTACAATCCTGGCTACACCGTCAGGTGCAAGACCCAAATGGATGGCAGACAAGTATCCGGAGGTACTTCGTGTAGATGAAACACGCCACAGAGCCTTATTTGGATTCAGACATAATCATTGTTATACTTCTCCTGTTTACAGAGAGAAGGTACATATTATTAACAAAAAGCTGGCACAGGAGGTTGCCACACATCCGGGTGTGATCCTGTGGCATATTTCCAATGAGTATGGCGGAGAATGTCATTGTCCGCTGTGCCAGGAAGCATTTCGTAACTGGCTGAAAGAGAAATATCAGACTATTGAAAATCTGAATGATAAGTGGTGCACCACTTTCTGGAGTCATACTTATAACAGCTTTGACCAGATCGAGAGTCCGTCTAAGATTGGTGAGACACAGCTTCATGCACTGAATCTGGACTGGAAGCGATTTGTTACTCATCAGACAGCGGATTTCATTCATCATGAGATTGCAGCATTGAGAGAGGGAGGAAGCACACTTCCGACTACTGCTAATCTGATGCATTATTTTGGCGGTTTAGATTATTTTAAGATTGCAAAAGAGATTGATGTGGTTTCCTGGGATACTTATCCGACATGGCATAAAGAAGCAGTGATCGATACAGCTTATGACAATGGTATGTGCCATGATCTGATGCGTTCTCTGAAAGGAAAGCCGTTCTTCCAGATGGAATCCTGCCCGACTTCTACAAACTGGCAGAGTGTGAGCAAGTTAAAGAAACCGGGAATGCTTTTGGCACAGTCCATGCAGGCAATTGCACATGGCGGAGAAGGTGCTCTCTATTTCCAGATTCGCCAGAGCAGAGGTGCTTCTGAGAAGTTCCACGGAGCAGTGATCGATCATTACGGTGGAAATGATACAAGAGTGTTTAAAGAAGTTTCCAGGGTTGGAGAAATTCTGAAAGAGTTAAAAGAACTGGCAGGAACAACTGTGAACAGCTCGGTTGCCATGCTTTATGACTGGGACAGCCAGTGGGCAATGGAGGACAGCCAGGGACCCAGAAATAAAGGGCTTCATTATCTGGAAGCAATGCTGAAATTCTACAGAGGTTTCCGTAAGCAGGGCGTCAATGTGGATGTGATCGATATGACCTGTGAACTGGATAAATATAAAGTACTGGCTCTGCCAATGGTTTATATGTTCAAGGAAGGTTTTGCCGAAAAGGTTCGTGCGTTCGTGGAAAACGGCGGTACACTGATCACAAGTTACTGGTCCGGAATTGCAGATGACACAGACAGGTGTTATCTGGAAGGAACTCCTCATGGACTTATGGATGTGCTGGGAATCAGAAGCACAGAAATTGACGGACTCTATGACTGGGAAGAAAATTCTTTTGTTCCTGTGGCTGGTAATGAACTTGGACTGGATAAGACTTATACATGCAAATATCTGTGCGACCTTGTGGAGCTTCGCGGAGCACGTACCTTAATGACCTACGGAAGTGATTTCTATGAAGGCTATTCCTGCCTGACAGTGAATGAATACGGTAAGGGTAAGGCATGGTATGTGGCAGCAGACGCTGATAAAGAATTCTATGGGGACTTCCTTGGAAAAGTGCTCAAAGACAGCGGCGTTTCCTGCGGAATTAAAGAAGAGATTCCGGATGCACTGGAGATTACAGTGAGAGAGAATGAAAATGAGAAATATTATATTTATCAGAATTTCGGAACAGAGGCTGTAAATATTCCTGTACCGGAAGGCCAGATCAGCTGGATTTATGGCAATGGTAGTGACAAACTTGAAGTTTATGGTCTTGCAGTTGCCAGGGTTATCGTGTAAAATAAATAGCGATGGATGAGGAAATCCCTTCACTTTAAGCAGAGATTGATACTGCCTGGTGAAGGGGTTCTTTTTTACTCAGGTTTAACCGCCTGATTATGGTTAAATGGCATTTTTTGTAAATACAGAAATGTATATTCTGCCTGTTTTTCCACATAATAACCATACAACACATGATATGGAAACTGAAGGGTACAAAGACAGTAAACTTCGATAAAAGGAAAAACAGGAGGAAGAAAAGTGCATGAAAGCGACAGGAATTGTTCGGCGCATAGATGATCTGGGGCGTGTGGTCATTCCTAAGGAGATCAGAAAAACGCTGCGGATAAAAGAGGGGACACCACTGGAGATTTTTACTGACCGGGAGGGGGAGATTATTCTGAAAAAGTATTCCCCTATCGGAGAACTGAATGTCTTTGCAAAGGAATATGCAGAGGCGCTGGCGCAGTCAAGCGGGATGGTAGCGTGTATCACAGATCACGATCAGGTAGTGGCTGCTGCGGGACAGGGAAGCAGGGAATATATGGGAAAACCTATCAGCAAAGCTCTGGAAGATGCAATCACGGAAAGAAGCTCTGTGTTTGCTAACGGAAATGACAGAAGCAGGATACCTGTGACTCAGGAACAGAGAGAACCTTTGTATTCCCAGATCATGCAGCCTATTATCAGTGCAGGAGATACAGTAGGTTCGGTGCTTTTATTGGGAAAGAATGAAAGAGATGTGATGGGTGAATCAGAGAAGATGCTCATCAGAACAGCCAGCGGATTTCTGGGAAGACAGATGGAACAGTAAAATTCATAGAATCTTCAGCAGCTTAGGGTAGTGTACCGACAAGTTGATTTCTCGAACAATCTTGCGTCTAAATTTCTTATTTCCGCGTTGTCGTCGGTCGCCGTAGCCACCGCTACGCCTCCTTCCTCCGCCTTGAAATAAGAAAATTTATCCTGCAAGATTTTTTCAAGAATCAACTTGTCGGCACACTAGCAACTGAGGATTCTTTTTTGTATAATAAGAAGCAGTTATGATTTTCTGGAATTGTTATAGTAATAAAATTGTTATGGCAATGAGAGTTGGAAAGGAGACATATTATATGGCTGCAATATATCTGGCACCATTTTATCTGTTGGTGTGTGTATATATCCTGCTTCGCAGCCTGCACTGGTTTCAGGTATTGCATACGGTTTTTCGGAATGTGTGGGTGTGCAGGGGGATTGGACTTGTATATTTATTTGTAGTGTTTAGTATACTGATCGCATTTATGGCACCTGCATCAGGATTCAGGAGATTTATGAAGCTTCTGAGTAATTACTGGCTCGGTGTTTTGATGTATACACTTATGACTCTGGGAATCGCGGATGGATTGAGACTGTTACTGAAATATCCTTTTAGAAATTTTGCCTTTCCGGGGAGAGAATTGCTTTTCAGTAATATGGGAACTGCTGTTGTGGGAGCTGTCTGTGCGGTGATCATTTCAACAGTCAGTATTTACGGAGTGCTCAGTGCCGGAAATATACATACAACGAAGTACAATATTTCTGTTGATAAAAAGGCAGGAAATATGAAGGAATTAAATGTGGTTCTGATCGCAGATCTTCATCTGGGATATAATATTGGATGCAAGCAGATGGAGCAGATGACAGAGAAGATCAATGAGCAGAAACCGGATCTGGTGGTAGTGGCAGGAGATATTTTTGATAATGAATATGAGGCACTGGATGATCCGGAAAAACTGGCAGAGATATTGAGAGGAATTCGGTCGAAGTATGGTGTGTATGCATGTTACGGAAACCACGATATTCAGGAAAAGATTCTGGCAGGATTTACCTTTGGCAGTAAGGAAAAGAAAGAGAGTACCCCGGAGATGGATGAGTTTCTGGAGAAAGCGGGGATTACGCTTCTGAGAGATGAATATGTGCTCATCGATGATTCCTTTTATCTGTATGGCAGACCGGATTATGAGCGTCCCGGACGGGGGATTGATAAACGAAAGACTCCGCAGGAAATCACAGAGGGTATGGATGTGTCACTGCCAGTGTTGGTTATCGATCATGAGCCGAGAGAACTTCAGGAGCTGGCGGATGCGGGGGTGGACGTGGATCTCTGCGGACATACCCATGACGGACAGGTATTTCCGGGAAATATTGTGATCAGATTCTTCTGGGAAAATAAATGTGGTTATCTGAAGAAAGGAAATATGCATAATATCGTTACATCCGGTGTAGGGCTTTTTGGACCAAATATGAGAGTTGGGACTAAAAGCGAAATCTGTGATGTCAGCATATGTTTTAACTGAATCAAAAAGTAAGTCCCCGGCTTCAACTGCCTGTTGATTTTTGCGGTTGGAGCCGGGGACTTGTCTGTTTTGTTACTCTTAATCTGAGTTTATGCTCAGTCGAGAGCTTTCTCACTTATTTCTTCCAGAAGGTCTTTTTTCAGATCCCAGAGTTTCTGAGAAAGATCTACATATACTTTCTGAGGATTTACGAAACGTCTGGATTCATCCCAGAGAGTATTCTGCTCTTTCTGGCAGTATTCGCGAAGCTCCATAACAGATGGAGATTCATAGACCCGTTTACCTTCTCTGATGACAGGAACGAGAAGTTCGCGTACTTCATAGGTTCCGCCGAGAACTTTTGTCTTTTTCCAGGTATCGATTGGATCAAAGAGAACCATGTTCTGGTCTGCATCAAGCTTTTCATCAGCAAGGCAGATAAGATCTGCCCTGATTTTTCCGGTTTTCTTATTATAGAGACGATATACGGTTTTATTTCCAGGGTTGGTTACTTTCTCTGTGTTTTCGGAAAGCTTGATCTTAGGTGTAAATTCGGTACTGTCTGCATCTTTGACAGCAGCAAGTTTGTATACACCGCCGAATGCAGGATTATCGTTGGCAGTGATCAGTCGTGTTCCGACACCCCAGGAATTAATCTTGGCATCCTGAGCCTTCAGGCTCTCAATGAGATATTCGTCCAGATCGCTGGAAGCGGAAATAACTGCATCATCAAATCCGGCAGCAGCAAGCATCTTATATGCTTCTTTGGAAAGGTAGGCAAGATCACCACTGTCGATACGGATACCGTATTTGGTAAGCGGAATACCTTCTTCGCGCATTTCCTCAAATACACGAATTGCATTTGGAACACCGGATTTCAGGACATCATAGGTATCTACCAGTAAGGTGCAGGCATTCGGATAAAGTTTGGCATAGGTTTTGAATGCGGTATATTCATCCGGGAAGCTCATGATCCAGCTGTGTGCGTGAGTTCCAAGGACCGGTACGTCGAACATTTTGCCTGTGAGAACACAGGAAGTACCGGCACATCCACCAATGACTGCGGCACGTGCGCCAAAGATACCTGCATCCGGTCCCTGGGCACGACGCAGACCAAATTCCATGATCGCATCACCCTTTGCAGCATAGCAAACGCGGGCTGCTTTGGTAGCAATGAGGCTCTGGTGATTGATGATATTCAGGATTGCTGTCTCTACAAGCTGGGCTTCCATGATCGGTGCTACAACTTTGACAAGCGGTTCTCTTGGGAAGACAACTGTTCCCTCAGGAATTGCATAGATATCACCTGTGAAACGGAAGTTGCTTAAATATTCAAGGAAGTCCTCTTCAAAAATATTCAGGCTTCTGAGATATTCGATATCTTCATCTGTGAATTTAAGATTCTCAATATATTCAATCATCTGTTCCAGTCCGGCAGTGATGGCAAATGCACCTCCGCATGGATTGGTACGGTAAAACATATCGAAGATAACAGTCTGGTTTGTTGGGTTCTTAAAATAGCCCTGCATCATAGTAAGTTCATAAAGGTCTGTGAGCAGAGTAAGATTATTAGCTCTCATATATAGCTCTCCTTTTGGGTTCATAATAATATCTCGGGTGTAACTGTTTATCGTAATTTACAGATATCAGGCCAGGGCTGAATAGCTTTTGACCTCAGTATCATAATATATAGTCTGGAGAAATTATTATTAAGATTTCCTGCTGCTTTGATCTCTATAGCAAGTTTCTAGTGTGCCGACAAGTTGATTCTTGAAACAATCTTGCGTCAACCTGTCGGCACACCAGTTACGAGAATTGTTATATTTAAGAAAGAGTATATCAGAAGCAGCAATAAGTTTTTATTGATTATAGCATAATTTTTCCCGGAGTACATAAAAAAACTCCGGGAAATAGGCGGTATTTTCATGTTTTTGAAGAAAAATAAAAAAAATTAAAAAAATTTCAAAAAAGGGGTTGCATTTTTTGAAAGACTATTATATAATACCAATTGTCGCGAACGAAGTAGCGAAAACAAAACATAAAGGGCTATCGCCAAACGGTAAGGCAACGGACTCTGACTCCGTCAGTTCAAGGTTCGAATCCTTGTAGCCCTGCTACATGAGGCACCTCGGTATGAGGTGCTTTTTTGTGCTATAAGAGAAACTGAAATTTTTTGGAAGTGAAAGGTAAGATTAAGATGGAAAATTCGGGTAAAAAATATCAGATAGATACAGAAGAAAATAAAATGTTCTTAGGTGAATTGCAGAAAAATCTTTTAAATTTTGGAAAAGGATTTTTATCACCGGGAGGAAGTGCTTATTTCCTTGGGGATGATGGAACACCATGGAAAGACAGAAACAGAGAAACATGGATCACATGCCGTATGGTCCATGTATATAGTATGGGAATCATGCTTGGGGATAAAGAAAGTCCGGCACTGGTCCATGGTGCTGTACATGGATTACTGGAAGAACTGAAAGATTGTGAAAATGGAGGATGGTATCCGGGAATTACACCGGATAATAAATTCCTGCCAGATAAACAGTGTTATGCTCATGCATTTGTTCTTCTGGCTGCTTCTTCTGCTTTGCTGGCAGGAGAAAAAAATGCAGAAACTCTGCTTAAAGATGCATTGGAATTATTTGATAAACGGTTCTGGGATGAAAAACAGGGACTTACTTATGATACCTGGAATACAGAATTTACAGTTCTTGATGATTATCGCGGTCTTAACGCAAATATGCATACAGTAGAAGCGTTTCTGGCAGTAGCAGATGCAATAAAAGAAGAAAAGTACAGAATACGTGCAGGAAGAATTATAGATCATGTTATTGCATGGGCAAGCGCAAATGACTGGAGAATACCTGAACATTTTACAAAGGAATGGAAAGCTGATCTTGATTGCAATAAAGAATGTCCTGCTGATCGTTTTAAACCTTATGGAGCAACACCGGGCCATGGAATTGAGTGGGCCAGATTGATCGTGCAGTGGGCATATTCTTCTTATAAAGATACCCCTGATTCTGCAGAAGTATATTTAAAAGCTGCAGAGAAACTTTACAACAGAGCAGTTGAAGATTCCTGGAATGTGGATGGAAATCCTGGAATTGTGTATACGACTGACTGGGATGGAAAACCTGTTGTTCATGACAGAATGCATTGGACATTGGCAGAGGCAATCAATACATCAGCAGTCTTATGGCATATAACTCATAAGCAGAAATATGCAAAAGATTATGAAGAGTTTATGAGATACCTGGATGATAAGGTATTGGATCATAAAAATGGTTCCTGGTTTCATCAGTTAGATGAAAATAATAATGTGATAGGAACAGTATGGCCGGGAAAATCAGATGTATATCATGCTTTTCAGTCAACCTGGATCCCATATGGAACACCATATATATCAATTGCTTCAGATGTAAAACAGTATATGGAAGTATGCCATCAATAAAGTAAGTGTTTATTTGTACCCGGCGTACAAGATTTCTGTAAAATGCAGCCAGAACCTGACGGAACAAGGTTCTGGCTGCATTTTACCTCAGGATGATAAAAAGAATGATGTGGGTAACTATTTTTTAATCTCCGGCTGGAATTCTTTTACATCTTTGGCAATCTCGCCGCTTGACAGGAGCATGCAGATCAGGTTCGGGATAGCCATCAGTGCGTTGGCGATATCGGAGAAGTTCCATACCAGAGCTCCGGGACCACCGGAAACCATGGCTGTGGCAACACCGACGATATTTCCGGTACCGATGGTGGCTGCCAGTGCGGTTGTCAGTGCGGAAAAAGGTGATACATCTCCCTGTCCGCGGCTCTTTGTGCGGGCTTCCTTGCTGAGTGTGCTTTTCAGTGCATAGCCAAGGTTACGCCATGTAAGAAATCTGGTGCGCACAGTCAGGAAGATACCGGTTCCGACCAACAGGATCAGCATCACCGGTCCCCAGACAAAGTCATCAATTCTGGTAACAATTTCTTTATAAAATACTTCGAAGATTTACAGAGCTGAATATCCGTAGCTGCTGACAATGGCATCGATTTTCTGCTGCCTCTGACACATTGGACATTTTGTAGATGAATAGGAATGATAGTCCGGTATATCTTTGGCGTTAAAAATAGAATATACAGGGAGAGAAGCCACGCTGTCTACGCTGCTGAATATGGCTGCGATACCTCTGATAGTGCCTCCGTAATACAGAATGCTCTCGATTGCTTTGGACAAAGTAGAGCCTGTGGTAATCGAACCATTGAGGATCAGTACATTTTTGCCCTTGATCATTGGCTGAAAATTATCACGGAAGATAATCTGTCCGGAATTGCTGGATTCAGGAGTAATCACGTAGATCGTCTGATGAGCATTCAGGGAAAAAATGCCGGCTTTGGTAAGTTCTTCAGAAAGATATGCGCCAATTACTTCCAGTCCGTCCATACAGATAATGGTATCAACAGGAGTAGATACTTCATAATTAGCAGCCAGTTCGTGAGCAATATTCTGTGCTTCGGCAGTTCTGGATTTCATAGTTGTAAGATCCAGATAGTGAGTGATATGTGACTGAGATGTGACGAAATGTCCGGGAATTACCTTCAGCTGAATGCGGCTGTCACCACGGGCGTAGATTTTTGTCATGTTTTCCAGATTCATAAGAATACCTCCCTCGTTGAAAAAAAACGTGTAACTGTTCAGTAGCTTTGCGGTTAGCAGACCATTGAACAGTTATAAATCAGTACACTAGAGTGTGTCTGAAAAATCATTCCCGCAATCTGCACGCCCCACTTTGCGGGATATTTCACCCGAATTCAGTTGCCGTAGCCCGCTACGGCGCCCTCATCCGGGCAAAATATACCACAAATTGTGACGCACATCTTGCAGAAAGCCTTTTTCAGACACGCTCTAATCTTGTAAAACATTGTAGCATTGTTTTGCCGAAAAATAAATAATATTGTACAAAATCAATAAAAAATTATGCGATATGTATGAAGATTGTTAATAAAATACCAAAAAACATATAACGATGATCCCCTGGTGCGTTGATGGAAGTATTATTTACGAGGGTTGCTATAGATTGGTTGTGAGTTATGGAGAATGGAATAAACAGTGATGGGGGTGGAAATGGGAAACAGAAGAGAATATTCTATAGAAGTAATATATGTGAAATGATATAATGATTTTCAGTCTATTATTGACTGTCAGAAAAAGAGAAAAGATGAGATAAAAAATGTATACAGCAGAACGAATAGAAGAATTGGATGAAAATAGGAGCCTGATAAAAGTGACAGATTAACAGCCTGATATTTTGACTGCGAAAAGTGAATAATCATAAGAAAATCTTAAGAATTTGTCCCTTTCATATTAAGAAGCTTCGATTATTCTAATATCAGAAATACAAAATAAGAAGCCGGGATGTCTGTACATGAGAGATTTCAGACAGGCATTTCGGATGATGAGGGAGGTGTGTAAAGTGGCTAATATTCTGGTCTGTGATGATGATAAAGACATTGTAGAGGCAATCAGTATTTATCTGGAGCAGGAAGGCTATACGGTCCTGAAGGCATACGACGGTGTGGAGGCGATTAACGCATTGCGCAGTCAGTCGGTGGATCTGCTGATCATAGATATTATGATGCCGAAGCTGGATGGCATCCGGGCTACTTTGAAGATAAGGGAAGAGAATCCTCTTCCGATCATTATTCTTTCTGCGAAATCAGAGGATGCAGATAAGATCCTTGGATTAAATGTAGGGGCAGATGATTATGTAACCAAGCCCTTTAATCCCCTGGAACTGGTGGCAAGGGTGAAATCACAGCTTCGAAGATATACAAGGCTGGGAGCAGCAATACCTGTGGAGAATGCTCATATCTACGAGACAGGAGGTCTGAGCATAAACGATGACCTGAAGGAAGTCAGGGTGGACGGTGATGTGGTGAAGCTGACACCTATTGAGTACAATATCCTGTTTCTTCTGATGAAGAATCAGGGAAGGGTATTTTCCATTAATCAGATCTACGAAAACATCTGGAATGAGGAAGCAGTTGCAGCAGATAATACAGTGGCAGTGCATATCCGGCATATCAGAGAAAAAATTGAGATTAATCCAAGGGAGCCAAGATACCTGAAGGTTGTGTGGGGACTTGGATATAAGGTGGAAAAAATTTAACCAAATCAAGTAAGTCCCCTGCTTCAATTGCGAAAAGCAATAAGCAGTGGGTGGGGACTTGCTTGTATCAGGAGGCGTGCAAGCGCATTCTGATAAACTGCGAAGCAGTTATTTGGTTATGAGCAAGTAGCAAAGCGGATTGCGAATATCCGCTTGACAAAGTAATAAATTAAATAAAAAAGGAAAGGGACAAACATTATGAAGGGAAAAGGATACAGAAGCAGTTCTGTCAAGGCAATCTGGATCGTGATCGCGCATCTGGCAGCAGTTGCAGCAGCAGTCTGTGCAGCTATGTTTGTGATGATCTATCAGACTGGAATCCGCCTGGATGACAGAGGCAAAAGTTACACAGAATCAGAAGCATTTGAGAAACAGGTCAGCAACAGAGGATCAGATATTCTGGTCAGTCTGGCAGCGCAGGATGACATTAACTATCTGAAAAATGCTGGTTCATCGGCAGTGATTGATCTGGCAGAATTTGAGGAAAAAGGAAACACCCGTGATTCCATCAGAGACCTTTCTCTGAAAAATACTTCCGGGCTTGCGTACTCTGTAAGTGATCTTCTGGAGTGGGGAAAAGACTGGGAGGCAAACTATTATGAAGGTGTTTATGACGAAGATTCACAGGTCATAAGATGTGAATCTTCTGACGGAACCAGCCACTATTTTTATCGGACTGACTTTAAAAAGATGGTGGCAGATGGAACACTGAAAATTAATTACAATACAGATTTTCTTGAAGAAGATGATTTCGAATCAAAGACCGAGTCCGAGAAACTGGATACCGTAGCAGATGAACTTTATTACAGATATACCTCACAATCAGAGAATATCGGCAACGTTACGGATACCAGAACAAACACAGAATATCCGGGATGTTTTTTCGTAGAACTGAGTCAGCTGGACGAGAAATTTGCACCACAGGGAGCTGAGAATATCCTGGATGCGGTAAACAAAAGCACGGAATGGAATGGGAGACTGGAGGATGCATATAAGGAGTTATTCACACTTCTGGACTGCATCCGTGCCATACAGTCAGATGAACAGTTCAATGATTATGAAACATCACTGGCATCCGTCTTTCACAGCGTGGGAGACTATACCGAAGGGAGTACCAACCTCACATATCTTTTCGCAGATAAAGAAACACAGACAATCTATACAAATAAAAAAGCGTACAGCAGTTACGCACAGCTGGAGCAGAACCTTGAGAAAATATTTAAGGAAAAAGCATATGCAGTTGTTTACCCGGAATTAAGTGAGTGTGTTACAAATATTCCGGGTGCAGATCTGCAGGTGTGGAATCATACCATTGATCAGAGCTTTGACACAAAGGATTTTGTATTTGCAGTTTCGGTTGATACGAAATTTTCTGTGGCAGATTCCATGGCTGATGAGGCAGAGAACTATGAGACATATTCAAAGCTTATGTTTCCGATGCTGGCAGGAGCAATCTTCGGAAGTGTGCTCTGGCTGATCGGTATGGTGTGGCTGACTGTGACAGCAGGAAGGAGACCAGAGGATGAAGAAATACATCTGAATGGATTTGACAGATGGTATACAGAAATTGCGGCAGGAACAGTAATCGGTATATGGCTGGCAGGAACGATCATATCGGGAACCTTGATCGCCAACTCATCATTGGGTTACAGTCATGTAGTAGTGACAGTGATTGTTATCTGTCTCATATGTGGGACTTATACAATGGCATGGTTTCTGATCGGATATCTCAGCCTGGTAAGAAGAATAAAGGCAGGAACCTTATGGAAAAACAGTCTGATTAGAAAAGTTCTGAAATGGATTGGAAAATGCAGTGGGAAGCTTGCTGATTTTGCCAGAGCTTTTTCCAGAAATACAGCAGAAAAAATAAAAGTTCTGCTTGTGGGAGGTGCATTTTTATTTTTGCAGTTCCTGATCATCGGCTGCGTATTCAGTGGTGCAGGAGTATTTCTGCTGGCATTGATGGCTGTAGATGTGGCTGTTATGATTTTCGCCATCAGAAAAGCGGACGGACTGGATCTTATTATGGATGGTCTGAAGAAAATAAGCGATGGAGAACTGCAGTATAAGATCAAAACAGATACACTTACCGGAAAACAGAAGGTGATGGCAGAATATATCAACAATATTGGCAGTGGTCTGGATGCTGCTGTGGAGAACAGCCTGAAAAAAGAAAGAATGCAGACAGAGCTGATCACAAATGTTTCCCATGACCTGAAAACACCTCTGACTTCCATTATCAATTATGTAGATCTGATGAAACGGGAAAATCCGACAGATCCGAAAATACAGGAATATTTACGCATCCTGGATGAGAAATCTCAGAGACTGAAGGTGCTCACAGAGGATGTGGTAGAGGCATCCAAGGCAAGCACCGGAAACATCAAGCTGGAGATGAATGATATTGATTTTGTGGAAATGGTGCAGCAGGTGATCGGAGAATTTGAAGAGAAATTCAAGGAGAAGAACCTGACTATGATGGTACATTTCACAGACGAACCGTCCATTATCTACGCAGACGGTCAGAGAATGTGGCGTGTTCTGGAAAATGTATTCGGCAATGTTGTGAAGTACGCAATGGAAGGCACCAGAGTTTATGCAGAGATCAGCAACAGAAATAAAAAAGTAACCTTTTCCCTGAAAAACATTTCAGCACAGCCTTTGAATATCTCTGCGGATGAACTGACAGAACGATTTATCAGAGGAGATGTGGCGAGAAATACAGAAGGAAGCGGACTGGGACTCTCTATCGCAAAGAGTCTGACAGAGCTGCAGGGAGGTGAGTTTAAGCTATACCTGGATGGGGATCTGTTTAAGGTGATGATCACATTTGTAGCAAAGAATTACAGTAAATAATATAACGTAGAACAAAGATAAGGCATAGGCCAGTTTATAAAAACTGTTTTATGCCTTATATTTTTGGCTTGTTATAATAATAGAAAAGAAGTATATTAAAAAATCATAGCGACATAAGAAAAGGGGACATAAAAAATGAATTACAGTTTTAACAGCAGAGTCAGATACAGTGAGACAGGTGAGAACGGCAAACTGACATTACCGGGTGTTTTGAATTATTTTCAGGATTGCTGTACATTTCATGCGGAGTCGGTCGGGCTTGGAGGAGACGTGCTGAAGGCAAGAGACAGAGCGTGGGTTCTTTCTTCCTGGCAGGTAATTGTGGATGAATATCCTGCTATGGGAACGGAAATCAGGATCACGACAGCACCTTATAATTTCAAAGGATTCATGGGTATGCGTAATTTCACCATAGAAACAATGGATGGGAAGAAGCTTGCCTGGGCGAACTCCAACTGGACACATCTGGCCATCAGTACAGGGATTCCGGTGAGACTGACACCTGCAGATACAGACAATTACATACTCGGCGAAAAGCTGGAAATGGATTATGCACCGAGGAAAATCAAACTTCCGGATGACATGACTTCACAGGAATCATTCACAGTGCAGAAGCATCATCTTGACACTAATCATCATGTAAACAACTGTCAGTATATCTGTATGGCAGAAGATTTCCTGCCGGAAGATTTCAAAGTATACCAGATGCGTGCAGAGTATAAGATGCAGGCAAAACTTGGAGATATAATCTGCCCGAAAGCAAAAGCAGAAACAGGAAAGGTGATTGTATCGCTTGATGATACAGACGGAAAAGCATACGCAATTATAGAATTTCAGCAAAAATAACGGTAAAAATCTTCTGAACAGGATGAATAGCAGGACAGAATTGACAAAGATATTTCGGAATTGATGTGTGGTTTTGTGAGAGATTTTTTGAATAAATTATTTACAAACAACAAGAAACAATATATAATACATTCATAAACAACAAGAAACAATATATTGTTAAAAACAAACAACACAAAACCACAAAAAGCGGAGGGTATATATATTATGAAAATTCTGGAATCTAAATTTGTACAGGGATTTATCAAAATGGCAAATGACGGTTATCTTCAGGGATGGCATGAGAGAAACGGCGGAAACTTAAGCTATCGTCTGAAACCGGAGGAAGTAGAGATGATTCGTCCCCGTCTGAATGCACCTGGAGAATGGATACCGATCGGGGTAGAGGTTCCGGGATTAGCAGGAGAGTTTTTCCTTGTAACGGGAAGCGGTAAATATTTCAGAAATATTATCGTGGATCCGGAAGTATGTCTTGCAATCATTGAACTGGATGAGACAGGAATGAATTACAGAATCCGCTGGGGCCTGGTTGAGGGCGGCAGACCTACCAGTGAGCTTCCGACTCATCTGATGAACCATGAAGTGAAGAAGAAACTGACAAACGGAAAACATCGTGTTATTTATCATGCACATACGACAAATACAATTGCTCTGACATTTGTTCTGCCACTGGATGATAAGATCTTTACAAGAGAGTTATGGGAATCTGCTACAGAGTGTCCGGTTGTATTCCCGGACGGCGTAGGTGTTGTCGGCTGGATGGTACCGGGTGGAAGAGAAATTGCCATAAAAACAGCAGAATTAATGAAGAAATATGATGTTGTTATCTGGGCACATCATGGAATGTTCTGCTCAGGTGAAGATTTTGACCTGACATTTGGTCTGCTCCATACGGTAGAAAAATCTGCAGAGATCCTGGTGAAGATTCTTTCTATGACTCCAAATAAACTTCAGACTATTACACCGGACAATTTCCGTTCACTTGCAAAAGATTTCAAGGTAAATCTGCCTGAAGAGTTTCTGTATGAGAAACAGTAAAATAATCAACATACAAGTTGGTACATGTACCGTACAAGTGCTATAATACAGATATTAAGAGATTTTCCGGGTGGGATATGCAGAAAAAAGCCGGAACATCTGAAAGCTGTTGTAAAAGAATATCTGAAAAGCAAAAGGAGAGGTACGAATCATGCTGGAAAAATTAAAAGAGGAAGTTTACAAAGCAAACATGGATCTTCCGAAATACGGACTTGTTACATTTACATGGGGAAATGTAAGCGGAATCGACAGAGAATCAGGACTTTTTGTCATCAAACCAAGTGGAGTTGATTATGATCTGCTGACACCGGATGATATGGTTGTTGTAGACCTGAATGGCAATAAGGTAGAAGGAAAATACAATCCATCTTCTGATACAGCAACTCATGTAGAACTGTACAAAGCATTTCCGAATATCGGAGGAGTTGTACATACACATTCTTCATGGGCAACAAGCTGGGCACAGGCCGGAAGATCAATCCCATGTTATGGAACCACACATGCAGATTATATTTATGGTGAAGTTCCATGTGCACGCTGCCTGGAAGGCAAGGAATTTGAAGAATATGAGAAAAACACAGGACTTCTGATCGTAGACCTGTTTAAGGACAAAGATTATGAAGCAGTACCTGCAGTACTTTGCAAAAACCATGGACCATTTGCATGGGGTAAGGATGCTCATGAAGCAGTACATAATGCAGTTGTTCTTGAGGAAGTTGCCAAGATGGCATCCCGCTGTGAGCTGATCAATCCACAGGTAAAACCTGCACCACAGGATCTGCAGGATAAGCACTACTTCAGAAAACATGGTGCAAATGCATATTATGGACAGGGAAATAAATAATCACTGATCTGAAAATAAAAGATATGAACTTGTTAAAGATATAAAAAATCTCCCGGATAAGAGTAAGCGCTTCTCTTATCCGGGAGATTTTTTGTAGCAGAAGAAACAAGGAAAATTCTTCTGCCATATTGCAGAAAGTCCGGGCAATTTTCTGCAACTTTATCGAAGGAGGAGAACGTTTCAGGGCAGACCGTTAGCATGAATGCAAAAGATGTCATGATCCTTGAAAGATAATAACAGCCGAACTTTAATATTGTATGGTTCGTTTAATTTGCAGTAAACGGGACAGCAACATTTTATTTTGCACCTTAACAATTACATATATTTACCTTATAATGAACTCATAAGAAAATGCAAGAAATTAGGTTGATATACCGGAATAGTAACAGTAAGGATTTCAGACAACCGGAGGAAATGCATATGAAAGAGCAGCAGGAAAAAATAAGAGTATTAGATCCACATATAATACTGATATTATTTATATCAGTGTTTGTATTCGGCATAGGAATGCTGATGATTTTCCTGGAAAGAAAGGAAATAAGAACAGAGGGATATGAATTTATAATTTTTAGTGTGGAAATATTAATGTTGCTGTTAATCTTGTATTATATGAGAACTGTTGTGCTGAGCAGAGAAGGCTGTACGGTATCCTGGCTGTTTTGGAAGAGAAATTATAAATGGGAAGAGCTTGCTGTTATCAGAGAGGATGTCTGGTATACATATGGTAAAGGAGGGAGCATACGTTATCAGGGGATTGTATTTTCCAAATATGCAGTAAATAAGAAGAAAAAGAAATATACTACCAGGATGATCGTTGATGCGTTTCCGCTTTCAGATTGTTTTTACATTACTTTTGATGAACATGGCAATGTTTTTTCTTATAAATTAGAAAAAGGAAAAAAGCAAGTTATTAGAAAAATGTACGTAAATGTTCGTGAAAAAATGAAGGAATGGGGAGTGGAGGCAGAAAAAGGAGAGGGAATAAAAGAAGAAGAAAAACAAAGACAATATGATGAAATGATAGAATTGAGGAGGCAACAAAGAAAAAAAATTCAAAGCAAAGGAGCAGACTGTACAAATTTAAAAGAATATCAGCAAGAAGTAATAAAGATCAGAGATTTTTTGCAGATAACCATGGTAATACTTATTACGGTACTGCTTATTTGGACAGGGCTGTCTGCTGAAGAGGGAGAAAGAATTCCAATATTGATTCTTGAGTTTTTGATTGATGCACCATTATTGTTTTTCTCTTCAAAAGTCGTAACATTAAGTAAAGAAGGCTGCAAAATATCGTATCTGTTTTTCAAAAAAATGTATAAATGGGAAGAACTTGAAATTATACGTGAAGATTATTTTCCAAGTTTCCGAGACAGGAGAAGCAGAGGGATTGTTTTTTCTAAAAGAAAAAAGAATAAAGCAGGATATATATATACAACACGGGAAATTGTAGGATCAGGTCATATTTTAGAGTGTTTTTATATTGTTCTTGATGCAGATGGAAATATACATTTATATAAGCGTCTGGCAGCAAAGGATGGCAAAACAAAACTGAGAAAAGTAGCTGTAAATATTCCCCCAAAATTAGCGGAATGGGGAGTAGAAATGGAAAAAATGATGAAATATACAGGAGGAACTTATGATTTATAAGAAGATTGAAATTGCAGTAGACGGATATAAAGAAACTGCAGATTTATACACTTATTTTCTGGATAATTCCATTGAAATGCATATCAACAGAAAGCGTCCGGTAGTTGTGATCTGCCCGGGAGGCGGGTATGCTATGACTTCTGACAGAGAAGCAGAACCGATCGCCATGCAGTATCTGGTAAGGGGATATCATGCAGTGATCCTGCGCTATAGCGTAGAACCTGCCAGATATCCACTGGCACTCTTGCAGCTTGCGAAGTCTGTTGCTTTTTTAAGAAAAAATGCTGCAGAGTTTCATATTGATACGAATAAGATTGTTCTGCAGGGCTTTTCCGCAGGTGGTCATCTGGCAGCAAGTCTTGGCGTTTTCTGGAAGAAAGATTTTATTGCACAGACACTTGGGGTAACTTCTGATATGGTGAAACCAAATGGTATGATCTTAAGTTATCCGGTGATCACTTCCGATGAGTTTGCACACACAGGTTCCTTTGAATGCCTGCTTGGAGAGGATTATAATGATCTTGATAAGAGAAAAGAACAGTCTCTGGAATTCCAGGTATCTAAAGATACACCAACCACATTCCTGTGGCATACAGTGACAGATGATTGTGTTCCTGTAGAGAATTCTCTGTTGTTCTTCAATGCGTTGCGCAAATTTGAAATTCCGGTAGAAATGCATCTTTATCCGGTTGGCGGACATGGTTTAAGTCTTGCAAACGAAGAGACAAGCCACGAAGACGGCGGCTGTGTACAGAAAGAATGCCAGTCCTGGATGGAACTGGCGTGCAAGTGGATGCAGAATATATAATACACGATAAAGAATCTGTCTGAGTGTATGTGAAATCGAGTTGGAATAAAATACATTCTGATCTATAGTGAACAGTAACGTAAAATAAGATAATAAAAAATAATAAGGCGGCATTGTGCCGCCTTTATTATTTATGTTATACTGAAATATAAAGCTAATGTCAGAGGATGATGAAAGTATAGTATATTTTTAATTTTCTTTAAAAAGATACTATCACAACAGAAATGGAGATTATATGATAGAGTTAGGAAAAAAACAGAAATTAACAGTAGTGAAGTCCGTAGATTTTGGTGTATATCTGGGTGAGGATATGCAGGCAGATGCAAAGAACCGTGTTCTTCTTCCGTCCAGACAGGTTCCGGAAGGAACAAAGGAAGGCGACAGCATTGAAGCATTTATCTACAAGGATTCTCAGGATCGTCTTATTGCAACAACAAAAGAACCGAAGCTTCAGGTAGGTCAGACAGCAGTTCTGAAAGTCTCTCAGGTAACAAGGATTGGTGCATTCCTTGACTGGGGACTGGAGAAAGACCTTCTGCTTCCATATCATGAACAGACTCTGAAAGTAAGAGAGGGAGAAGATGTGCTGGTAGCACTCTATATTGACAAGAGCAGTCGTCTCTGCGCAACTATGAAGGTTTATCATTATCTTTCCACCAGAACTCCTTATGTAGTGGGAGATATGGTGAAGGGCCGTGTTTATGAGATCAGCGACAGATTCGGTGTATTTGTGGCAGTTGATGATAAATATTCTGCACTGATCCCTGCAAGAGAAGCCAAGGGAAAATACCGTCCGGGCAAGATTCTGGAACTGCGTGTCAGCGAAGTAAAAGAAGACGGAAAAATGAACGTCACAGATCGTCAGAAAGCATATCTTCAGATCAATGAGGATGCGGAGAATGTCCTTGAAGTAATCAATGAATTTGCAGGTGTTCTTCCATTTGATGACAAGGCATCACCGGAAGTGATCCAGCGAGAATTTGGTCTGAGTAAGGGAGCATTTAAACGTGCCATTGGCCATCTGATGAAGGAAGGCAAAGTAGAGATTAAGGACAAGAGAATCTACGCGAAATAATAACAGTAAAAATATACTGCGATAAAATTGCAGATATTAGAACAGGAGAGAAATAGAGTTGGAGTTTACACATCTTCACGTCCATACAGAATACAGTCTGCTGGATGGTTCCAATAAGATAAAAGAATATGTAGCCCGTGTCAAAGAACTTGGCATGGACAGTGCGGCGATCACAGATCATGGAGTTATGTATGGTGTGATTGATTTTTATCGTGCAGCAAGAGCCGAGGGAATCAATCCGATTCTGGGATGTGAGGTTTATGTAGCCCCCGGCTCCCGATTTGACCGTGAAGCAGGAAGCGGCGAAGACAGATATTACCACCTGGTTCTTCTGGCAGAGAATAATCAGGGTTATGCAAATCTGATGAAAATTGTGTCCAAGGGTTTTACAGAAGGATTCTATTATAAACCGCGAGTAGATCTTGCGGTATTAAAAGAGTACCATGAAGGGATTATTGCCTTAAGTGCCTGCCTTGCAGGTGAGGTTGCCAGATATCTTCAGAGAGGCATGTATGAGGATGCAAAGGCAGCAGCTCTTCGTTATCAGGATATTTTTGGAAAAGGCAATTTCTTCCTGGAATTACAGGATCATGGAATTCCTGCGCAGAGACTGGTAAATCAGGAACTTCTCCGTATGCACGAAGAAACAGGGATTGACCTTGTTACAACCAATGATGTGCATTATACAAGGGCGGAGGATGCTGATCCTCATGATATTCTTCTCTGTCTGCAGACAAACAAGAAACTGGCAGATGAGGACAGAATGCGTTATGAGGGCGGCCAGTATTATGTGAAATCCCCGGAAGAAATGGCAGAACTTTTCCCATATGCTTTGGAGGCCCTGGAGAATACTCATAAGATTGCACAGAGATGTCATGTTGAGATTGAATTTGGCGTGACCAAGCTTCCAAGATTCGATGTGCCGGATGGTCTTACATCCTGGGAATATCTGAACAAGCTATGCTTCGAGGGACTGGAGGAACGTTATCAGCCGGTTACAGAGGAATTAAAAGCTCGTCTGAATTACGAATTATCTACTATAAAAAATATGGGCTACGTGGATTACTTCCTTATAGTATGGGATTTTATTAAATATGCCCGCGATCATGACATTATGGTAGGACCGGGACGTGGCTCTGCAGCGGGAAGTCTGGTTGCTTATACCTTGGGCATCACACAGCTTGATCCTATTCGCTATGATCTGCTCTTTGAGCGATTTCTGAATCCGGAACGAGTATCTATGCCTGATATTGACGTTGACTTCTGCTTCGAAAGAAGGCAGGAGGTTATTGAATATGTCCGCCGTAAATATGGGGATGATTGTGTGGTTCAGATCGTTACTTTTGGTACGCTGGCAGCCCGTGGTGTGATCCGGGATGTGGGCCGTGTACTGGATATGCCTTATGCACAGGTGGATTCCATTGCGAAAATGATCCCGCAGGAATTAAATATTACTATAGATAAAGCCCTTACTATGAACCCTGAGCTGAAAAAAGCATATGAAGAGCAGGATGAAATTCATTATCTGATCGATATGGCAAGACGTCTGGAGGGACTTCCCAGACATACCTCCATGCATGCGGCAGGTGTTGTTATCAGCCAGAAGGACGTATCAGAATATGTACCGCTTTCCAGAGCATCAGACGGGTCTATTGTCACTCAGTTTACCATGACAACACTGGAAGAATTGGGACTTTTAAAAATGGACTTCCTGGGACTTCGTACTCTGACTGTGATCCAGAATGCAGTAAAGCTGATCCAGAAGGATGCAGGAGTGACTCTGGATATGCAGAAGATTAATTATGATGATAAAAAGGTTTTGGATTCCCTTGGCACCGGTCGTTCTGATGGTGTATTTCAGCTTGAAAGTGCGGGAATGAAAAACTTCATGAAGGAACTGAAGCCTCAGAGTCTGGAAGATGTGATCGCGGGAATCTCTCTTTATCGTCCGGGCCCCATGGACTTCATCCCTCAGTATATCCGGGGCAAAAACCGACCGGATACCATCCGTTATGACTGTCCTCAGCTGGAGCCGATCCTGAAGCCTACGTATGGGTGTATTGTCTATCAGGAGCAGGTTATGCAGATTGTTCGGAACCTGGCAGGTTATACTCTGGGCCGAAGCGACCTGGTACGTCGAGCAATGTCCAAAAAGAAGGCCTCTGTCATGGAAAAGGAGCGCCAGAACTTTGTTTACGGAAATGAAGCAGAGGGAGTTCCAGGCTGTATTGCAAATGGAATTGATGAGGCAACGGCAAATAAAATCTATGATGAAATGATTGATTTCGCCAAATATGCTTTTAATAAGTCCCATGCAGCAGCCTATGCAGTTGTTTCCTATCAGACTGCATATCTGAAATATTACTATCCTGTGGAATTTATGGCCGCATTAATGACATCGGTTATTGATTTTCCAAATAAGGTTGCAGAATATATTCTGGTCTGCAGACAGATGGGGATTAAGATCCTGCCGCCGGATGTGAACTGTGGAATGTATGGATTCTCTGTAGATAACGGTGCAATCCGATATGGCCTGTCCGCTATAAAGAGTGTGGGACGTCCGGTTATTGAAAGTCTGGTAAAAGAGAGGGAAGAGAACGGACAATATCGTTCCCTGAAGGATTTTATGGAACGAAACTCTCCGCAGATGAATAAGCGTGCAGTAGAAAACTTTATCAAAGCAGGTGCACTGGATTGCCTGGATGGTAACCGCCGCCAGAAAATGCTGGTTTATCAGAAGATTTCAGACAGTATCAGTCAGGATAAGAAGAATTCACTGGCAGGCCAGATGAGCCTTTTTGATCTGGTAAGCGAGGAGGACAAGAAAGAATTTGAAATCCGTATGCCCGATGTGGAGGAATTCGGAAAAGAGGAACTTCTGGGATATGAGAAGGAAGTTCTGGGAATCTACCTCAGTGGTCATCCTCTGGAAAATTACCGGGGAATGATGGAGAAAACCATTTCTGCGAAAACCTCTGATTTTCAGCAGGATGAAGAAACAAATCTTCCGAAAGTCATGGATGGTCAGAAAGTAATTATCGGTGGAATGATTACGGATAAAACCATCAAATATACAAAGAATAATAAGGTTATGGCATTCCTCACAGTGGAGGATCTGGTAGGAACAGTGGAGGTAGTTGTGTTCCCCAGAGATTATGAGAAAAGTCAGCAGTTCCTGAATGAAGAAGGCAGAGTATTTATTCAGGGCAGAGTATCTGCAGAGGACGATCGCGCCAGTAAACTGATCCTTGAAAAAATCCGTCCCTTTGACAATATGCCAAGGGAAATCTGGATACAGTTTGACAATAAAGAAAGCTACACACAGCAATCTCAGGAATTGCTTGCAGACCTCAGACGTTCACCGGGTGACAGTGCTGTTGTGATCTACCTGAAAGACGTAAAGGCCATAAAGAAGCTTCCGGTTGGATATCATGCACAAATTCAGGACTCATGGCTGAACTATATGTACGAAAAATATGGTAAAACCAATGTTAAAGTTGTAGAAAGAGGATTGAAAAACTTATAGAAATGCGCTAAACTATACCCGAATATGTGTATAGTAAAAATGAGATAGATTCAGAAGATGGAGGAAGAAAAGATGGCAGAAAACAAGATAAAAACCATTGGTGTCCTTACCAGCGGTGGTGACGCACCTGGAATGAATGCTGCAATTCGTGCAGTTGTCAGAAGAGGTTTAAGCAATGGATTAAATGTAAAAGGTATTCTGAAAGGATACAATGGTCTGTTAAACGAAGAGATTATTGACATGAGCGCAAAAGATGTATCTGATACAATCGAGCGTGGAGGTACAATCCTTTATACAGCACGTTGTGCAGAATTCCGTACAGAAGAAGGCCAGAAACGTGGAGCAGAGATCTGCAGAAAACATGGAATCGACGGACTTGTTGTCATTGGTGGTGACGGATCTTTCGCAGGTGCTCAGAAGCTTGCGAATCTCGGAATCAATACAATCGGTCTTCCCGGAACAATCGACCTTGACATTGCATGTACAGAATATACCATCGGATTTGATACAGCTGTAAACACAGCAATGGAAGCAATTGATAAAGTACGTGATACTTCCACTTCTCATGAGAGATGCAGTATCATCGAGGTTATGGGACGTGGTGCAGGATATATTGCTCTGTGGTGCGGTATTGCCAACGGTGCTGAGGACGTTCTGGTTCCTGAGAAATATGACTATGATGAGCAGAAGCTGATCAATAACATTATCGAGAGTCGTAAGAAAGGCAAAAAGCATCACATCATCATCAATGCAGAAGGTATCGGTCATTCTGAAGCAATGGCAAAACGTATCGAAGCTGCCACAGGTATCGAAACACGTGCTACAATCCTTGGACACATGCAGCGTGGTGGAAGCCCGACATGTAAAGACCGTGTATATGCATCTATGATGGGTGCTCTGGCTGTAGACCTTCTTATTGCAGGCAAGACATGCCGCGTTGTCGGATATCGTCACGGTGAATTCGTAGACTTCGATATCAATGAAGCACTTGCTATGCAGAAAGGTATCTCCGACTATCAGTGGGAAGTATGCCAGTCACTTTCTCATAACTATGATAAAAACAACAAATAACAAATGAATAAAAAGATGCAGTTATATAACAGACTGCATAAATTAAATACTGCTCAGATAATTACCCTCGGTTTTGCGGGGGTGATTATCTTAGGGGGATTACTTCTGTGGCTGCCGTTTTGTACGGCACCCGGATACCACACATCTTTTACAGATGCCATGTTTACCGCAACCACAAGTATATGTGTAACAGGGCTTGTGACAGTTGTTACGGCAACTCACTGGACTCTGGCAGGCAAGATTATTATTCTTGTCCTGATCCAGATCGGAGGTGTGGGACTGATTTCCCTGGGCAGTATTATTTTTATAAGTCTGAGAAAGAAAATATCGCTGAGGAACCGGCGTGTTATCCAGGAGTCCTATAATATGGACAGAATGGGCGGGATGGTCAGGCTGGTGAAGAAAGTTCTGATCTGTGTGTTTGGAGCAGAAGGAATCGGTGCAGTGTGTTATGCAGTTCGATTTATTCCGCAGTTCGGTCTGGCAAAAGGTCTGGGATACTCTGTTTTTACGGCAGTATCTGCATTCTGTAATGCTGGTATTGATCTGCTGGGAGAGGACAGCCTGGCTCAGTATGTTGCTGATCCGATCGTAAACTTTACAAGCGTAGGACTGATCATTATGTCAGGACTTGGATTTGTGGTCTGGTGGGATATCTGGGATAAGATCAAACGAGTCATCAGAGGGAAACTTCCTGTGGGACGTATATTTAAAAATCTCCGTCTTCACAGTAAGATCGTGTTGATGATGACGCTGATACTTGTTGTGGGCGGTACAGTACTGATCTTTCTGTTTGATCATGGAAATCCGGAAAGTATTGGGACATATTCGCCGGGAACGAAGTGGATGGCATCTTTGTTCCAGTCAGTTACCACAAGAACAGCCGGATTTTTCACTGTAAGCCAGGAGAGATTTTCCAATGCAACTTATATGCTGTGCCTGATATTGATGTTGATCGGCGGTTCCCCTATGGGAACAGCAGGTGGAATTAAGACAACAACAGTTGCGGTCCTTCTGCTGAGTCTGAAATCCAATCTTCAGGGAAAACGGGATGTGGAAGTACACCACAGGAGAATCAGAGACAGCTATATCCGTTCTGCGATCGTAGTGACAGGTATGGTACTTACAGTACTTATTCTCATGAGTATGCTGTTGTGTGCAGCCATGCCGGAAGCACCTATAGAAGATGTTGTTTATGAAATTACATCTGCGGTTGCAACGGTAGGACTTAGCAGAGGGCTGACACCCTGCCTGAATACAGCAGGCAAATGGATCGTGATCCTGACTATGTATCTGGGAAGAATCGGTCCGCTGACTCTGGGAACTGCAGTGACTGTACGTGTACAGAAAATGCCGGCAGATTCACATCTGGCAGAAGAAGATATTATGATTGGATAGTAACGGTTTGGCAGTCAGGCAGATATTCGCAGAGGATAATGAATATATGTTCAGAAAGAGAAATGAGGAAGAAAATGAAAAACAAATCTTATGCAGTGATCGGTCTTGGGCAGTTCGGGATGACGGTAGCCCTTACTCTGGCAGAAGCGAACTGCGATGTACTTGCCATTGACGATAAAGATGATAATGTGCAGGATATCGCAGAGAAAGTTTCCTATGCTGTCAAGGCAGATGTGCGTGATCCGGGAATTCTGGAATCGCTTGGAGTTCAGAACGTAGATGTTGCGGTCATCGCAGTAGCCGAGAATATGGAGGCCAGTATTACAGCAACGATGCAGGTGAAAGAACTTGGAGTTCCTTTTGTCATGGCGAAGGCAATGAATTCTCTTCATGGCAGGATACTGGAGAAAATAGGGGCAGATAAGGTGATTTATCCTGAACATTCCATGGGTATCAGAGTTGCAAGAAATCTTCTCTCCAGTGGATTTGTCGATATGTTTGAGCTTTCTTCTGATTTCAGTATGGCAGAATTTAAGATCCCGCGGGAATGGATAGGAAAAACACTTCGGGAGCTGAAGGTCAGGGAAAAGTATAACATTAATCTGATCGGTCTGAAGCATGGCGATAAGATGAATATGAATGTGGCGCCGGATGAAGTGTTTCCGGCAGACTGCACAGTTGTTGCAGCAGGAGCAAACAGTGACCTGAATAAGGTTTCGGAAAATTGAGGATAAGATATGATCACCAGTGTAAATAACGGACAGGTAAAAAATATCATACAGCTGAACCAGAAAACAAAAGCCCGCAGAGAACAAGGGCTTTTTGTTGCAGAAGGAAGAAAAATGTTCGGCGAAGCACCTAGGGATTGGATTTCGAAGGTGTATGTATCAGAAGCTCTCAGCGGTGATGCAGAACTGATGGCTCAGGTGGAGAAACTTCCATATGAGATAGTAGCAGATTCTGTTTTTCGACAGATGAGCGATACGCAGACGCCGCAGGGAATTATGACAGTGCTTAAGAAACCTTCCTATATAATGGAAGATATTCTCGGCGGGAAAAATCCGCTGGTTATGATTCTGGAAGATCTGCAGGATCCGGGAAATGCGGGAACTATTCTCCGTACAGGAGAGGGTGCCGGAGTAAGCGGAGTTCTTCTGACAAAGACCTGCGTGGATATCACAAACCCGAAGGTTATACGATCAACCATGGGTTCTGTCTACAGAATGCCTTTCCTATATGTGGAAAGTGTGGTATCATTAGCACAGGAACTGAAAGACAGAAATATCCGCACATTTGCGGCGCATCTGCATGGTAAGAACTCTTATGATCAGGAATCCTACACAGGAGGAACTGCTTTCCTGATCGGCAATGAGGGAAAAGGATTGACAGATGAAGCGGCAGACAGTGCTGATTGTCTGATACGGATTCCTATGTGTGGAAAAGTAGAATCTCTGAATGCTGCCATGGCATCCGGAATTCTCATGTATGAAGCTGCTCGTCAGAGACGATAGCAGACGAAAGGAGGAGTTTCATGCAGCCTTTGATCTGGCTTGGGATTCTTGCGTTATTGCTTGTTGTAGAGGCGATTACTGCAGGACTGACCACCATCTGGTTTGCCGGCGGCGCACTGGTCGCTGCTATTGCATGTTATGCAGGAGCGAACCTCACTGTACAGATATTGCTGTTTCTGTGTGTTTCATTGGTACTTCTCATCTTTACCAGACCACTGGCAATGAAGTATTTCAACAAAGAAACCATACAGACCAATGCAAATAGTCTGATTGGAAAGAAAGCAGTTGTGATTCAGGAGATTGACAATCTGGCGCAGACAGGCCAGGTTCGTATCAATGACATTGAATGGACTGCACGTTCTGCTGATGACGAAAAAATCGGCGAAGGCACCGTTGTAACGATCGAAGAGATCCGAGGTGTGAAACTTATCGTAAAACAGAATAAGGAGGATTAGTTATGGGCGTGGTTTTTCTGATAGTTATTATCGTTATTGCGGTATGGGTCCTTGCATCCTGCGTCCGCATTGTACCACAGGCATATGCAGTAATCCTGGAGCGTCTGGGAGCTTATCAGGCGACCTGGAGTACAGGAATTCACTTCAAGGTTCCGTTTATTGAACGAGTAGCCAGAAAGGTAAATCTGAAGGAACAGGTAGTGGATTTTCCACCGCAGCCGGTTATCACAAAGGATAACGTAACCATGCAGATCGATACTGTCGTATTCTTTCAGATTACAGATCCGAAGCTTTATACTTACGGTGTGGAGAATCCGATCATGGCAATCGAGAATCTGTCCGCAACAACCTTAAGAAATATTATCGGTGACATGGAACTGGATGAGACACTTACATCACGTGAGACGATCAATACCAAGATGAGAGCTTCTCTTGATGAAGCTACTGATCCATGGGGAATCAAGGTCAATCGTGTGGAACTGAAGAACATCATTCCTCCGGCAGCTATCCAGGATGCAATGGAGAAACAGATGAAAGCTGAGCGTGAACGTCGTGAAGCAATCCTGATCGCAGAAGGTCAGAAGAAATCTACGATCCTTGTTGCAGAAGGTAAGAAACAGTCTGCAATTCTGGATGCAGAAGCTGAGAAACAGGCAGCAATCCTCCGCGCAGAGGCTCAGAAAGAGCGTATGATCAAGGAGGCAGAAGGACAGGCTGAGGCTGTTCTGAAAGTTCAGAATGCCAATGCAGAGGGTATCCGCATGATCAGAGAGGCAGGGGCAGATGAAGCAGTTCTGACACTGAAGAGTCTGGAAGCATTTGCCAAGGCAGCAGACGGTAAGGCAACCAAGATCATTATTCCGTCGGATATTCAGGGAATCGCAGGTCTGGCAAGTTCGCTGAAAGAGATCGTCACTGATCCGAAAGCGGAGACAGACAAATAACAAAAGAGAATAAATGACATCGGGGAGAGAATTATTATGAACTTAAAAGGAAGAAACTTTCTGACACTGAAAGACTTTACACCGGAGGAGATCACATATCTTATTGATTTATCCGCAGAACTTAAAGCAAAGAAGAAAGCCGGCGAGCTTCACGAATATTACAGAGGCAAAAATATTGCACTTATTTTTGAAAAAACAAGTACAAGAACCCGCTGCTCTTTTGAGGTAGCTGCCCATGATCTTGGAATGGGTAGCACATACCTGGATCCGACAGGTTCTCAGATCGGTAAGAAAGAAAGCATTGCAGATACAGCAAGAGTTCTGGGAAGAATGTATGATGGTATCGAATATCGTGGATTTGGTCAGGAAGTCGTAGAAGAGCTTGCAAAACATGCAGGTGTTCCGGTATGGAATGGCCTTACGAACGAATATCATCCGACACAGATGATCGCTGATATGCTGACAATCCGTGAGCATTTCGGAGATTTAAAAGGACGTAAGCTTGTATACATGGGTGATGCCCGTTACAATATGGGTAATTCCCTGATGATTGCCTGCACAAAACTTGGCATGCATTTCGTAGCCTGCACAACTAAGAAATATTTCCCGAATGCAGAGTTAGTTGCTCAGTGCGAGGAATATGCAAAAGCATCCGGCGGAAGCATCACTCTGACAGAGGATGTTCAGGAAGGAACAAAGGATGCAGATGTTATCTATACAGACGTATGGGTATCTATGGGTGAGCCGGATGAGGTATGGACAGAGAGAATCCATGATCTGACACCTTATAAAGTAACAAAGGACGTTATGAAGAACGCAGGAGAGAAAGCAATCTTCCTTCACTGTCTGCCTGCATTCCATGACCTTAAGACAAAGATCGGCAAGGAAATGGGCGAGAGATTCAATCTGACAGATATGGAAGTAACAGATGAAGTATTTGAATCTGAGCAGTCCAAAGTATTTGATGAGGCAGAGAACCGTATGCATACCATCAAAGCTGTCATGGTAGCAACATTAGGAGAGCCGGAGAACAAATAATGGCACATCTGTATAATGAAGAAACAATTTCACAGGCGATAGACACAAAATGGGCGGGCAAAACCGTCCATTTTGCAAAAGAAACAGATTCTACCAATTCATGGATCAAGCGTCTGGCAAAAGATGGTGCAGAGCATGGAACTCTGGCAGTTGCGGAATTTCAGTCTGCGGGAAGAGGGCGTTTTGACAGAAGATGGGAAGCGCCGGAGGGCAGCTCTATTATGATGACACTGCTCTTACGTCCGGAATTTTCACCGCAGTATGCGTCTATGCTGACACTGGTTATGGGAATGGCAGTGGCACAGGCAGCAGAGGAACTGGGGTTTAACGTAAGTATTAAATGGCCCAATGATATTGTGATCTCTAAGAAGAAAATCTGTGGTATCCTGACCGAGATGGGAACAAATGGTGTGAAGATCAATTATGTTCTCATCGGAGTAGGAATCAATGTAAACCTGAAAGAATTTCCGGAAGAGATGCAGGACAAAGCGACTTCACTGATTCTGGAGGGCGGTCATGAATATGACAGAAATCAGGTGATTGCACTGGTGATGAAATATTTCGAGATCAACTATGAGAAATTTATCCAGACCTGTGATTTTACTCATCTGCTGGATGATTACCACAGAATCCTTGCAAATCTGAACCAGCCGGTCAGAGTGATCGATGGTGACAGAAGTTTCGAAGGAATCTGCAGGGGGATTGATGAAAAAGGTGAACTGCTTGTGGAAAGGCAGAATAAAGAAGTTGTGAAAGTCAGCGCAGGAGAGGTTTCAGTGCGTGGGCTTTACAGCTATGTATAAAGATTCTGAATAATTTCGAAAGAGGGAAACAGTAATTTATGTATCAGGACAACATTACTCTCTGCGGCGCAAGCGCCTATGAGAAGAAATTTTATTTTAATCAGGATTTCAATGCACTTCCGGATCATGTGAAGAAAGAACTTCAGATCATGTGTGTTCTTTACACAGAGGATGTAGGAGGAATCCTGACTCTGGAATTTGACGAAAACGGCAGACTTCAGTTTAAAACAGAAGCTCTGGAAGCAGATGCCCGCTACGATGAGATCGGAAGCGGACTGAAGATCAAACAGCTTCAGCAGGACAAGAAAGAACTTCTGGAATCTCTGGAAATGTATTATAAAGTATTCTTTCTCGGAGACATCCCGGAAGAAGAATTGAAGAAAACATCGGGCAGTGAGGACTGAATCCATGCAGACAAGGAATGAGCCGGTACGGGCAAGAGAACCATTCATGGAGATGCAGTGGAAAATAGGAAACGTACAGATTGATAATCCGTTTGTTCTTGCACCAATGGCAGGTGTCACAGACCTGCCATTTCGAACGCTCTGTAAAGAGCAGGGGGCCGGACTGATCTGTATGGAAATGATCAGTGCAAAAGCGATTTCTTTTCACAATAAGAACACCATTGCCCTGATGGAGATTGATCCATGTGAACACCCGGTTTCCATGCAGCTTTTTGGCAGTGAACCGGATCTTATGGCAGAGGTTGCGAAATCCATTGAGGACAGAGATTTCGATATCCTGGACATCAATATGGGATGCCCTGTGCCGAAGGTTGTCAATAACGGTGAGGGATCTGCATTATTGAAGAACCCGAATCTGATTGAAGAGATCGTTCGAAAAGTATCATCTGCAATCAGTAAACCGTTGACTGTCAAGGTGCGAATCGGATTTGAGAATGAACCGGTAGATATTGTTGAAATCGCGAAACGTATTGAGGATGCGGGAGCAGCAGCACTTGCAGTGCATGGGCGCACCAGACAGCAGTACTATTCCGGCACTGCAGACTGGGATACGATCCGCAGGGTAAAAGAAGCGATTACCATTCCTGTAATTGGAAACGGAGATGTAGATTCTCCGCTGAAAGCAGAAGCACTGGTAAAACAGACCGGATGTGATGCTGTTATGGTGGGACGTGCAGTAAGGGGAAATCCCTGGTTGTTCCGCGAACTGAACCATTATTTCCGGACAGGAGAACTGTTGGAACGCCCGTCTGTAGAGGAAATACGTGAAATGATCCTGCGTCATGCCAGAAAACAGATTGAATTAAAAGGGGAATTCGTAGGAATCCGTGAGATGCGTAAACACGTTGCCTGGTATACTGCAGGCATGCGTCACAGCGCAGGGCTCAGAAGAGAGTCAAACACCATAGAAAGTTATGAAGCTCTGGAGGCGCTTTTATCAAGATTAGCATAAAAGTTAAAACCATGTGAAATGAGAAATATAAACAATAGCAAAGGCGCTCGGAATGCTTGACAATCCGGGTGCTTTTTTGTATAATACAGAAATTGTGAATATCCTAGAATAAGTCTGCCCTTTTTCAGGTATGATGTATCAGGAAGCACATAAATCCATGTAGTGATCCGGGGCGAAAAGAAACGCAGAAGACTATACCGGATGTTGAAAGGGAGTAAGGTTATTATGGAAGAAAAGAAAAACTTACTAACTTATGCAGGACTTAAAAAATTAGAAGAAGAGCTGCATGATTTAAAGGTAGTAAAGAGAAAAGAAGTAGCAGAGAAAATTAAGGAAGCCAGAGAACAGGGCGACTTATCTGAGAATGCGGAATACGATGCAGCGAAAGACGAACAGAGAGACATTGAAGCACGTATCGAAGAAATCGAGAAGATCTTAAAGAATGCTGAAGTTGTTGTAGAGGACGAAGTAGATCTGGACAAGATCAGCGTTGGATGTAAGGTTAAAGTACACGATTTTGAATTCGAAGAAGACATCGAGCTGAAGATCGTAGGTTCCACAGAGGCTAACAGCCTTGAAGGCAAAATCTCCAACGAATCTCCCGTAGGAAAAGCACTTATCGGTGCGCATACAGGTGATGTAGTAGAAGTAGAGATGCCGGCAGGAATCATGAAATACAAAGTTCTGGAGATCCAGAGAAACGTATAAGAGACAGATGACTGAGGTGCGCGTAGAGATTTATCATGCAAAGGCATAACGCGCACCTTTCTCTGACTATATAAGCAGATAATAAGAAGACAATAAGAAGTTTGTTATTTCTTATTTTTGTCTGTATATCTGATAAATTGATATTTGAAAATACAGGATTCTGTTGAATGGAATCTTCTGTTACATCTGATATCACATGGAAATGTAGAATAAATGTAACTATTCAGTAGTCTACTATCCCGCGAGGTGTTTTGGCACGTAAGTACCAAAATCCCGAGACATACAAGCCAAAATGCCATCACCGCAGGTGATTTTTAATGCATTTTGGCTCGTAACTGTGAAGGTACTGAACAGTTACGAACAAATAATAATTATACAAGTATATAAGGAGGAACCAAGGTGGCACAGCAGAAGCAGGAACAGGATTTAAACCAGTTACTGAAGGTACGTCGCGATAAACTGGCAGATCTTCAGGCTAATGGAAAAGACCCATTTCAGATCACAAAGTTTAATCAGACTCATCACTCAATGGAAGTGAAGAGTCTTTATGAAGCACATGAGGCAGAACTTCTCAAAGATCGTGCAGAAGTAGATGTAACAGGTCTTGATGAAGAACAGGCAAAGGAAGCTGTTAAGAAAGATTACGAAGAGAGAAGAGAAATCATGGACGCAAGCCCGATCCACGTAGCGATCGCAGGCCGTATGATGTTCAAGAGAGTTATGGGTAAGGCTTCTTTCTGCAATATCCAGGATTTACAGGGAAATATTCAGGTATATGTAGCAAGAGATGCGATCGGAGCAGATTCTTATGCAGATTTTAAGAAATCCGATATCGGTGATATCTTCGGACTGGAAGGTTTTGCATTCAGAACAAGAACAGGTGAGATTTCTATCCATGCAGAAAGCATGACTCTTCTTTCCAAGAGCTTACAGATTCTTCCTGAGAAATTCCATGGACTGACAGATACAGATATGCGTTATCGTCAGAGATATGTAGACCTTATCATGAATCAGGACAGCAAGAACGTATTTATCAAACGTTCCCAGATTCTGAAAGAAATCCGTAACTTCCTTGCAGACCGTGACTTCATGGAAGTGGAAACTCCGATGCTGGTTGCAAATGCAGGCGGTGCTGCAGCAAGACCGTTTGAAACTCATTATAATGCACTGAACGAAGATGTTAAGCTTCGTATTTCTCTTGAGCTTTATCTGAAGAGACTGATTGTTGGTGGTCTTGAGAGAGTTTATGAGATCGGACGTGTATTCCGTAATGAAGGTGTAGATACCCGTCATAATCCGGAGTTTACTCTGATGGAGCTTTATCAGGCATATACAGATTATGAAGGCATGATGGAACTGACTGAGTCTATGTTCCGTTATCTGGCAGAGAAGGTTTGTGGTTCTGCGAAGATTTCCTACAATGGTATCGAGATCGACCTCAGCAAACCTTTTGAACGTCTGACCATGAATGATGCGATCAAGAAATATGCAGGAATTGACTTTGATGAAGTTGCAGATGATGAAGCAGCTAAGAAGCTTGCAGATGAGCATCATATTGAATATGAAGAACGTCATAAGAAGGGTGATATCATCAACCTGTTCTTCGAGGAATACTGTGAAAAAGAACTGATCCAGCCAACATTTATCATGGATCATCCGATCGAGATTTCTCCGCTGACAAAGAAGAAACCTTCTGATCCGAATAAGGTAGAGCGTTTCGAGCTGTTCATTAATACATGGGAAATGTGTAACGCATATTCCGAGCTCAATGACCCGATTGACCAGAGAGAGCGTTTCAAAGCACAGGATGCTCTTGCTGACGCAGGAGATGAGGAAGCGAACCACACAGATGAAGACTTCCTGAATGCACTGGAGATCGGTATGCCGCCTACAGGTGGTATCGGATACGGAATCGATCGTCTGGTTATGCTGCTTACAGACAGCCAGGCAATCCGTGACGTACTGCTGTTCCCGACAATGAAGTCCCAGGGCGCTGCTAAGAACGAAGCAAACAACGTTGCGCAGGCTAAAACAGTTTCAGAAAAGCCAGTTGAGAAGATTGATTTTTCAAAGGTAGAAATCGAACCATTGTTCAAAGATGAGGTAGATTTTGAGACTTTCAGCAAGTCCGATTTCCGTGCAGTAAAGGTAAAAGAGTGTGTCGCAGTGCCGAAGTCAAAGAAACTTTTACAGTTTACTCTGGATGATGGAACAGGCGTAGAACGTACCATTTTAAGCGGTATTCACGCATTCTACGAACCAGAAGAACTGGTAGGTAAGACACTTATAGCTATCACAAATCTGCCACCTAGAGCAATGATGGGAATTGAATCTTGTGGAATGTTACTTAGTGCAATCCATGAAGAAGAGGGCGAAGAAAAACTTCATCTTCTGATGGTAGATGACCATATTCCGGCTGGTGCAAAATTATATTAATATCAGGACACTTCGCTTTTAGTGAAATACTAAAGGCGGAGTGTTATTTATATTATAGGAAATTACTCTGTAATGTTCCTATAACATAAATAACACTCCGGGCAGGATCGCACTGCGATGGAGAGTAATGATACTGCTTCAGGTATGCCATATATGGCATATATAAGGCACAAAAAGGAATATGTCAATATCCCCCTGCAGGGCTTACTGATGTCAGAATTGTCTGATATCATAAAAGCCAGTTACCAATAAAGAAAAAGCGAGGGAACATGAAATGAAAAAGGGTTTATTGACAATGGCCGGAGTGCTTCTGACTGTATCACTGGTCAGTGCCGGAACAACAGTGCCTGTACTGGCAGAGGAAGAAACAACACTGGTATACGGAAGCGGAGATTATACCAGGATCAATCCTGCTATGGATGAACATGGAGAGATCAATATTCTGATCTTCAACGGTTTAACTGCACATGACGGAGATAATCAGGTAGTTCCGGGACTGGCAGAGAGCTGGGATTTTGATGATGAAACCAATACTTATACATTCCATATGGCAGAAGATGCCAAGTGGCAGGACGGCGAACCTGTGACAGCAGAGGATGTTAAATTTACTATCGAAGCGATCATGGATCCGGAAAACGGTTCTGAGAATGCACCCAACTACGAGGACGTAGAGGAAATCAATGTGATTGATGATCATACGGTTGCGTTCAAGCTTGAGGACAAAAACGTTGCATTCCTTGACTATATGACAATGGCAGTTCTTCCTAAGCATTTGCTTGAGGGAGAAGATATGCAGACCTCTGATTTCTTCCGTAATCCGGTAGGAACAGGTCCATACAAGATCGAATCCTGGGATGAGGGACAGGCGATCACACTGGTTAAGAACGAAGACTATTTTAAGGGTGAGCCTTCCATTGATAAAGTTGTATTCAAGATCGTACCGGATGACAATGCGAAAGCACTTCAGTTAAAATCCGGAGAACTTGATCTGGCGTTATTAACACCAAAGGATGCAGCTGCTTTTGCAGATGATGAGGCATATACATGCTACGATATGAAGACTTCTGACTATCGTGGAATCATGTTTAACTTTGGAAATGAATACTGGCAGAAAAACCGTGATCTGATCCCGGCAGTATGCTATGGACTTGACCGTCAGGCGATCATCGACGCAGTTCTCCTTGGACAGGGAATGCCGGCTTATGGACCTCTTCAGAGAAATATCTACAATTATGAAGATGTAGAGCATTATGATTACAATCCTGAAAAAGCAAAAGAAATTCTGGAAGCTGCAGGATGCGAGATGGGTGATGACGGATTCTATTATCGTGACGGCGAAAAAGTGGGATTTGTAATCAGCGTAAGTGCAGGAGATCAGGTACGTATTGATATGGCTCAGATCGCAGCACAGGAACTGAAAGAGATCGGCATGGATGTATCAGTAGAGATCCCTGCACAGACAGACTGGGCAGGACAGATGGCATTCCTGATCGGATGGGGAAGCCCATTTGACGCTGACGACCATACATACAAAGTATTCGGAACAGATAAGGGAGCAAACTACTCCGGCTATTCTAATGCAGACGTTGACAAGTATCTGACAGAAGCAAGACAGTCAGCTGATCCGGAAGTTCGTGCAGAAGCCTATGCTAATTTCCAGAAAGCTCTGGCAGAGGATCCGGCTTATGCAATGATCTGCTATATTGATGCCAACTATGTTGCTGACAGCAATATTAAAGGAATCGATCCTGATACAATTATGGGACATCATGGAGTTGGAATCTTCTGGAATGTAGCAGACTGGACTATTGAATAATAAAATGATATCAGGGTCAAAAGGTCAAAAAGCCATTCATGCTTGCACCATAAGACCTTTGACTCTAACATCATAAAAAAGATAAAGGTTGTGACGGGGGCACTAAAGGTGCCCCCCTTTTTACACGAGCGGAAAAAGGATTAAAAATGGAACATTTATTAGAGGTTAAAAATCTTTCAGTCAGCATTGACGGTCCTGCCGGAGAAGTCCAGGCAGTAAGAGATGTGTCTTTTTCATTAAAAAGGGGAGAGGTGCTGGCTATAGTTGGAGAATCCGGATGCGGGAAGAGTGTGCTTTGCAAAAGTATCATGAAGCTTTTGCCGCCAAGTGCAAAGATTAAAGAGGGCAGCATCTGTGTGAACGGACAGGATATCACCTGTTACAGGGAAAGGGAGATGCAGAAACTGCGTGGAAGAGTTTTTGCTATGATCTTTCAGGATCCTATGACATCCCTGAATCCAACTATTAAAATTGGAAAACAGATTGGGGAAGCAGTGGTGATCCACAATAAGAATTACACGAAGGAACAGGTAAATAAGAAGGTTCTGGAGCTTATGGAACTGGTAGGTATCTCCCATCCAAAGGAACGATATCATCAGTATCCCTGGCAGTTCTCCGGAGGAATGCGTCAGAGATGTGTTATGGCCATTGCTCTGGCAGCAGATCCGGATATTTTATTTGCAGATGAACCAACTACTGCATTGGATGTGACCATACAGGCACAGATCCTGGATCTTCTGCGGGAAATACAGATGAAGCTTGGAACAGCTACCATACTGGTATCCCATGATCTGGGAGTGGTTGCACGTGTGGCAGACAGAGTAGCAGTCATGTATGCAGGCAAGATCGTAGAGATCGGTACAGTAGAGGAAGTGTATTATGATCCCAGACATCCATATACATGGGGGCTGATGAGATCACTGCCTGCATTTGCAAATGGAAAAGAAAGCCTGTACACTATCCCCGGCATGCCTCCTGCTTTGATAGATCCGCCGAAAGGTGATGCTTTTGCATGTAGAAACGAATATGCCCTGAATATTGATTATGAAGAAATGCCGCCTATGTTTAAGATAACAGATACTCATTATGCGGCAACCTGGCTGCTGGATCCAAGAGCACCGCAGATCAAATCACCTGTGGGAGGAATCGTCCATGAGTAAAGAAATTTTATTGGATGTCAGGCATCTGACTCAGCAGTTTCATCTGACAAAAAAGATCAAGGTAAAGGCTGTAGATGATGTCTCATTTCAGATCCATAAAGGTGAGATCTTTGGTCTGGTAGGGGAATCTGGTTCAGGAAAGTCCACAGTTGCCAGATGTCTGATGAATATATATCAGCCGGCTCAGGGAGAAATCTGGTATAAAGATGTAAATATCTGCGACAAAAAGGAATTCAAAAAGCATAAAAAAATGCTGCAGACCCGCCGCCAGATGATATTTCAGGATTCCGCATCCAGTCTGAACCAGAAAATGAAGGTGTCAGATATTATTACGGAACCAATGAGAATCCAGCATATCACACCTCCGAGAGGAAGCTTTGTGAAGGAAGCTGCTTTTCAGATGGAATATGTAGGACTTGAGAACAGTTTCCTGGACCGTTATCCATCTGAATTATCAGGGGGACAGAGACAGCGAGTGGCCATAGCCAGATCTCTGTGTATGGAACCGGAATTTCTGGTGGCTGATGAACCGATAGCTTCCCTGGATGTGTCCATACAGGCACAGATCGTCAATCTGTTCCGTCATCTGCAGGAGGAGCATGGATTTACATTTCTGTTTATAGCTCATGACCTGGCTATGGTTGAGTATCTCTGTGACCGTGTGGGAGTTATGTATCATGGAAAACTGGTAGAACTGGCGCCATCAGAAGAATTGTATTCCAATCCGGTGCATCCTTATACAAAAACATTGCTGTCTGCAATTCCTGTTCCTGACCCGATCAGGGAGAGAAAAAGAGTTCTGCAGTACTATGATGGCGAAGGAATGGAAAACAGCGTGTGGACAGAAGTGTCACCCGGACATTTTGCAATGCTTCCGGCTGAAGGAAAGGGGTGCAGTATATAATGAGACAAAAAAAGTTAGTCTACTATGGTAAAAAATGCCTGATATTCCTGATCTCAGTATTTATATTGTCTGTAGCTGTATTTTATGTAGCCCGTCTTGCACCGGGAGATCCGCTGATCTCCTATTATGGTGACCGTACAGAGAAGATGAGTCCGGAAGAACGTGAATGGGCTATGGGAAAACTGGGATTGAACGAACCGATTTCTGTGCAGTATGTGAAGTGGGTAAAAAATGCCTTTCATGGAGAATTTGGAATTTCATTTAAATATAAACAGGATGTGGTAGAAGTGATCGGCGGCCGTATTGGCAATACACTTGTACTTGGAGGAATCGGATTTATCATTATGTTTGCCGGAGCCTTGCTCCTGGGAATCCTGTGTGCCTGGTACGAAAACCGGCTGGCAGACCGGATCCTGTGTAAGCTGGGAACCATATCCAGTTGTATTCCTGAGTTTTGGATGGCTCTGGTCCTGATCCTTGTTTTTTCCGTAAATCTTAAGATCCTGCCAAGCAGTGGAGCTTACAGTACAGGAAATGCAGGAGATATCGGTGACAGAGTGCTGCATCTGATCATGCCTCTGACCATCGTGGTCATGGAGCATTTATGGTATTATGCTTACATGATCCGAAATAAGATCCTTGAAGAGGTTCGCGCAGATTATGTACTTTTGGCAAAGGCAAAAGGCCTGGATAAGAAAAAGCTTATGTTCAGACATTGTGTCCGAAATGTAATGCCTGCTTATCTGAGTATTATGGCCATTGCAGTCCCCCATGTACTTGGAGGAACCTATGTGGTAGAAAGTGTATTCTCTTATCCCGGAATCGGAGCTCTGTCCTATGAGAGTGCCAGATATCATGATTACAATCTGCTGATGCTGCTTTGTATGATGTCAGGAATCCTGGTTATTTTCTGTAATATCGTCAGTCAGACTATTAATGAACAGATAGATCCCCGTATGAAGGATGAAGTAATAACCGAGAAATCGGAGGTAGTAGAAGGATGACCAATCATTTATTTGAACTGGCAGGAAACAGAAAGACAGAAACCGTAATTCCCAAATCAAAGAAAAAGTGGTATCAGGGAAAACCCGTTGTTTCAGCAGCAATCCTGATTCTTATCGTACTGGGCTGCCTGTGTGCGGAACTGATCATGACAAAGGATCCTGCTTATATGGATCTGTTAAACTATAATAAAGCTCCTGACAGGGAGTTCCTTTTTGGAACAGATACTATGGGAAGGGATATTTTTTCCATGATTTGGTATGGAGGAAGAATCTCGATCTTGATCGGTGGATTAGCCACAGTTATTTCTACTTTTATTGCAGTGGTAGTCGGTGCCTTCAGTGGAGTGGCACCTGCCTGGCTTGATGAACTGATCATGAGATTTACAGAAATATTCTTAAGTATACCAACTCTGCTCCTGATCATTTTGCTGCAGGCTATTATGGGAGATGCAAATATCCTGAGTCTGTCCTTTGTGATCGGTGTGACCAGCTGGACCAGTATTGCGAAAGTAGTACGCACAGAGGTACGGCAGATACGAAACAGTGAGTATATCATCGCTGCAAGATGTATGGGAGCGGGATTCTTCCGTATTTTGTGGAAGCATCTGGTGCCGAACTTTTTCTCATCCATTATGTTTATGGTAGTCATGAATGTAAGAACTGCAATGATCTCTGAAGCTACTTTAAGCTTTATGGGCATTGGACTTCCCATAGAGGTTATCACATGGGGAAGTATGCTGTCTCTGTCAGATAAGGCATTAATGACAGGTTCCTGGTGGATCATTCTGATCCCCGGACTTTTCCTGATCACCACAGTGCTCTGCCTGACCAATATAGGAAACGCCTGCAGAGAGCGGACAAACAGAAAAGAAAGTAATTTTTAAAATTTGATTGAAATCTCGCTGTCTTGTTGCTGATTTGTCTGATTTATGATATTATGGAAATATCTTAAAAAATCTAAAAAATAAGGCAGGAGTGGTCAAAATGTATCAGGAAGAATACAAACGTTGGTTGGCAGCAGATCTGCAGGATGCGGATCTTAATCCGGAATTATCCAAAATCGAAGGAAATGACGAAGAGATCAAAGATCGTTTCGCAGTAGCGCTGAAATTCGGAACTGCCGGACTTCGCGGAGTACTTGGAGCCGGAACCAACCGTATGAATATTTATGTAGTTCGCCAGGCAACACAGGGACTTGCGAACTGGGTAAAAACACAGGGCGGTAATCAGACAGTAGCCATCAGCTATGACAGCCGTCTTAAGAGTGATGTATTTGCAAAAACAGCAGCAGGCGTACTGGCGGCAAATGATATCAATGTCAGAATTTATGACGCACTGATGCCTGTACCTGCACTTTCCTTTGCAACACGTTACTATGAATGCAATGCAGGTATTATGGTAACAGCATCCCACAACCCGGCTAAGTACAACGGATACAAAGCATACGGTCCTGACGGATGCCAGATGACAGACGATGCAGCTGCCATTGTATATGAAGAGATCCAGAAAACAGACGTACTTACAGGTGCGAAATATATGTCCTTCGCAGAAGGCGTAGAACAGGGAAAGATTCGTTTTGTAGGAGATGACTGCAAGCAGGCTCTCTATGAAGCTATCGAATCCCGTCAGGTTCGTCCGGGTCTCTGCAAGACAGCAGGACTGAAACTGGTTTACAGCCCGTTAAACGGATCAGGACTTGTACCTGTAACTCAGGTATTAAAAGATATCGGAATCACAGATATCACAATCGTTCCGGAACAGGAATATCCGAACGGATACTTCACAACCTGCAGCTATCCGAACCCGGAAATCTTTGCAGCTCTGGAGCTTGGATTAAATCTCGCAAAAGAAACAGGTGCAGACTTAATGCTTGCAACTGATCCGGATGCAGACCGTGTTGGTATCGCAATGAAATGCCCGGATGGTTCCTATGAACTGGTAACAGGTAATGAGGTAGGTGTACTCCTTCTTGACTATATCTGTGCAGGCCGCATTGAAAAAGGCACAATGCCAAAGAACCCGGTAGCAGTGAAATCCATTGTTTCCACACCACTTGCAGATGCAGTGGCAGAGCACTATGGAGTAGAACTCAGAAGCGTACTTACAGGATTCAAGTGGATCGGCGATCAGATCGCACAGCTTGAAGCAGCAGATGAAGTAGACAGATTTATCTTCGGATTTGAAGAGAGCTACGGATACCTTGCAGGACCATATGTACGTGACAAGGATGCTGTTATCGGATCTATGCTGATCTGTGAAATGGCTGCATATTACAGAAGTATAGGAAGTTCCCTGAAACAGAGAATGGAAGAGATCTATGCACAGTACGGACGTTACCTGAATAAAGTAGACAGCTTCGAATTCCCGGGATTAAGCGGAATGGATAAGATGTCAGCTCTGATGCAGGGACTTCGTGACAAACCTCTCACAGAGATCGCAGGTCATACTATAGTAAAAGTAACAGATTACCAGAAACCGGAAGAAACAGGACTTCCTGCAGCAAACGTACTGATCTACAAGCTGGATAACGGCGAGACAGTAGTTGTCCGCCCATCCGGAACAGAACCAAAGATCAAAATCTATTACACAACTCTCGGCAAGAATCTGGAAGAGGCAGAAGCTGAGAAAGAAAAGCTTGCAGAAGCATTAAAACCGATTATGGCATAAGCAATTGTAAGCAGAACTGAATAAAATATACCAAACCGGAAAGGCTGTGCTCATTGGAGGTGCAGTCTTTCTTTTTGTAACCCGCAGGGGCCTTACTGTTACTGTGAACGGAGTGAACAGTAACGACTTACTTGATTCGGTTAAATAGGATTGATATAATTAACACTCTTTGCTACAATAAAAAACAGCGAAAATAAGAATAAGACTGCTTATGAATGAAAGGAAAACATACTATGGAAGAATATGAAGTAATCAGCATTCCGGTATCTGACGGAACAGAACGGGATTTTGCAATCATGGATACCTTTGAATTTGAAGGACAGGGATATCTGGCAGTTTCTCTGATCGAAGGAGATGAGATCCAGGAAGGCGTTTACATTTACCGTTACCACAATGCAGAAGATGGAGATGTTGTGGTAGAGCAGATCACTTTGCCTGCAGAATACAAAAGGGTGACAAAATTTTACGAACAGATGTAAGCAAAAAAATATCTCGAAAAGAACCTGCATCTTGTGATAAAATAAAAAAGAAAATCAAATTTTGATCAATAAAAACAGGAGGAAAAACGATGGAAAAATCAACCGTTTATTTTACTGATTTCAGATGTCCGGTTGGCACCAGCCAGCTTGATAAATTGAAGAAACTCTGCGTTACAGCCGGAATCAAAGACATTGATATGGATGGAAAATTCGTGGCTATTAAAATGCATTTCGGAGAACTTGGCAATCTGGCTTTCCTGCGCCCGAATTACGCAAAAACAGTAGCTGATCTCTGTAAAGAGCAGGGAGGACTTCCGTTCCTCACAGACTGCAACACTCTTTATCCGGGAAGCCGTAAGAATGCACTGGAGCATCTGGAGTGCGCAAATCTCAACGGATTTAACAGCATTTCAACAGGATGCCAGATCATCATCGGTGATGGCTTACGCGGTACAGACGAAGTAGAAGTACCGGTAGTTAACGGTGAATATTGTCAGACTGCACTGATCGGACATGCGATCATGGATGCAGATATTTTTATCAGCTTAAGCCACTTCAAAGGACATGAAGCAACCGGCTTCGGCGGTGCACTGAAGAATATCGGAATGGGATGCGGAAGCCGCGCAGGTAAGATGAAACAGCATGCCAGCGGAAAACCTGCAGTAAATGAAGAACTCTGCCGCGGATGCCGTCGCTGTGCGAAAGAGTGCGGAAGTGATGCGATTACATATCCGAATAAAAAAGCAGTCATTGATTATGATAAATGTAAAGGCTGTGGCCGTTGTATCGGAGCCTGCGGTTTTGATGCAGTATACAATCCAAACAGCAGTGCGAATGAACTTCTTGACCGTAAGATGGCAGAATATGCACAGGCAGTCTGTCATGGCCGTCCGCATTTCCATGTAGCACTTGTTCAGGATATCAGCCCGAACTGTGACTGCCATGGCGAAAATGATGCACCAATCCTTCCTGATATCGGAATGTTTGCAAGCTTTGACCCGGTTGCTCTGGACCAGGCCTGCGCAGATGCCTGTCTGAAAGCAACTCCGATCGAGAACAGCCAGCTTGGAGAACATCTGGCAAAACCTGACTGGCATTGCCACCACGACCATTTCAAAGATTCCAACCCGAACATTGAATGGCAGGCAACACTGGATCAGGCAGAGAAGATTGGTCTGGGAACCAGACAGTATGAACTGAAGATTGTGAAATAATATGTCTATCAGCAGTGGAAAATAAATGCGAAAAAGTAATAAACAAAAAGGACCGGATGAATGAACTATATTGTCTTTGACCTGGAATGGAATCAGAATCCTTCGGGAAAGAAAACACGTAACGACAGGCTTCCATTTGAGATTATCGAGATTGGGGCTGTAAAAGTAAACAGCAAAAAAGAAATAACGGATCATTTTCACCGACTGATCAAACCACAGGTCTATAAATGGATTCATGACAGCATCCATGAGGTAATTCATGTAGATTATAAAGATCTTATGAAAGGAGTGCCCTTTGAGCAGGCAGTCAGGGAATTTATTGACTGGTGCGGAGAAGACTGGTACTTTTTTACCTGGGGAAATCAGGACGTGATGGAACTTCAGAGAAATATGAAGTTCTATGGCCTGCTGGATCTGCTTCCCGGACCTGTTACCTATTATGATGTGCAGAAACTATACAGTATCAGTTATGATGACGGTACACACAGGTGTGCATTGGAGCATGCGATCGATGAGCTGAAAATAGAGAAATCCAGGGGATTTCACCGGGCGCTTGCAGATGCCTGGTATACAGCGAAAGTTCTGGAGAAAATAAATAACATAATCATCATCAATCATCCGTCACTGGATGTTTACCAGAATCCAAAGAAGAAAAAAGACGAGATACATATTTCCTATCCGGATCATGATAAATATGTATCCAGAGAATTTGCCACAAGAGAGCGAATCATGAAAGACCGCGAGGTGACCAGCACCAGATGTCCGGTCTGTCATCTGCCTGCAAAGCGCAAACTCCGATGGTTTATGAATAATCCAAAGGTTTATTACAGCATATCCAATTGTGAAGAACATGGACTGATAAGAGGCAAGATCCGCATCCGAAAAACAGAAGATGAGAAATATTTCGCTGTGAAGACATTGCGTTTCACAGATACAGAAGAAGCGGAAGAACTTCGTGAAAGAAAAGAAGTCCTCCGCCTCAGGCGAAAACTAAAAAGAAGCGTTGAGAAGGAGATCTGAAAGGATCTCCTTTTCATATTGCATTCCATATCCGACCATATGGCCGTCTGAATAATATTTACTTTTAATTCGCTTTGGACCGACAGAATTGTTCAGAAGTTTCTGCTTCTTTACAAGCTGGCTCACATCGGTTCCTGTGGGGACAGTTACGTACACATGCCTCATATAATAGAAGGAACACAGATTATTCCAGTCCTTTAACAGGTGCTTTTCGCATGGGAGAAATACTGCCGGTACCGGATCGGTATCTATATTCAAGTCTACTTTTTCAAAATTGTCGAAGCCGTAATCCAGCAGAGAAGTTGTGTCAGGAAAAGCACCGTTTGTAGAATTCAGCACAACTGCAATGAGAATGGAATTTCCTCTCTTGGCATAGGTGACAAGCGTACTTCCCGCTGCATCGGTGTATCCGGTCTTTCCTCCCAGAACCCCATCGTATGCATAAGACTGTCCGGGCATCATCTTATGGTGATTGAGAAGATAACGGGTTTCAGACTGCTTATTAGTCGGAGGAATCTCATAAACCTGTGTGGTCACAAATTTACGGAATCTGGGATTATACCAGGCTGCCTTTGCAATCTTCATCATATCACCTGCGGTGGTATAATGCGTCTCATCCGGAAGACCATTTGGATTATTAAAATGGGTGTTCTTACAGCCAAGCTGAGCTGCCCTCTGGTTCATCAGTTCAACAAACTTCTTTACAGAACCGCTTGTTTTTTCTGCCAGAGCAAGAGCCATCTCATTGGCGGATTCCAGCATCAGAGCCATCAGGGCCTGCTCTACTGTGAAAACCTCTCCTGTTTCTGCGTAAATGCTGGAGCTTCCGGCCTCAATCCCATAAGCCGCTTCCTGCGACATGGTGATCGTATCGTCCATATTCAGATATTCACAGGCCAGAAGAGCGGTCATGATCTTAGTGATACTGGCGGGATATAGCTTATCTTTGGCATTCTTGGAATAAAGAATAGTATCAGTGACTGCATCCATCAGCACTGCGGACTGTCCCTCGATATTAGGACCGGTGGGCCATCCTTTGACAGAATCGATATCTGAGGCCTGTGAATAGGTTTCTGAATGACCGGCTTCAGGAGTGGCAGAGGTCTCGGCAGCGTAAGTGACTGCAGGCTGGGAGGTCAGAATCCCTGCACAAAGCATTCCGGTGAGGAAACGTTTCATTAATTTATGAAATTTTGTTTTAAACATTTGAAATTACCCTTCATTAAATATACATAGTAGTTGCTTTCCATATCCTAGAGCGTGTCTGAAAAATCATTCCCGCAATCTGCACGCCCCACTTTGCGGTATATTTTGTTCGAATTCGGTTGCACAGGTCTAAAAGCCTCAGCGTAGCCCGCTACGCCTGCGTTTTTAGACCTGCACACTCGAATCCGCATCCTACGCGATTGGTATAGTTATTTACGAAACGATGTACTGGTTCATTGTTTTAAATGACGTTCGGACAAAATATTCTACCTTATTATATCATTAATTACAATGCCTGTGTAAAATTTATATGATAGTATGTTAACAGTGTGTTACTGTTCGGGAGTTTGACAGTAACCAGTGTTATTAAACAGTAACAGGATTACCCTAATATTCAAAAAAATACTTGACACAGTGAATTTTGTGACCTTATAATGAATCCGCATAGTTAAATAAATGATATGTCCACAAAAACGTTGATGGAGAGAGTAACTGCAGGGGAAAGCAGACAGCGAACCGGGGAGGGTGTGAGCCCGGTGGTGAGTAAATGCAGTGAAGATCACTCCGGAGTTGCAGCTCTGAAGGGTGTACAGACAGGTAAGAGCTGACGGAAATCCCCGTTAAAAGATTCATGTATCGGCAGAGGATGCCCGTACAATGTAACAGGTGGTATAGCGAACGTCAATAAACCTTCGTCCTTTTACAAAAGGGCGATTTTTTTATGGGCTTATTTTCGTTCTTAAAGGACACCGGAAATATTTTTCAGCGTATATAAACGTCCTGCATATTTTCAGGTGTCTGATACAAATAATTTAAACAGGAGGTAAATTACTGTGTACCAGAAAGTTGATACGAACTTAAACTTTGTAGACCGTGAAAAAAAAGTAGAAGAATTCTGGAAAGAAAACCATATCTTTGAGAAAAGTATGGAGAACAGAAAAGAGGGAGAAACCTATACATTCTACGACGGACCGCCTACTGCAAACGGTAAACCGCACATCGGCCATGTACTTACCCGCGTTATCAAGGATATGATCCCGAGATACCGTACAATGAAGGGCTACATGGTTCCGCGTAAAGCAGGATGGGATACTCACGGACTTCCGGTAGAGCTGGAAGTAGAGAAGAAACTTGGTCTGGATGGCAAAGAGCAGATCGAAGAATACGGTATGGAGCCATTCATTAAACAGTGTAAGGAAAGCGTCTGGAAATATAAAGGAATGTGGGAGGATTTCTCCTCTACTGTTGGTTTCTGGGCTGATATGGAACATCCATACGTAACTTACTATGACGATTATATTGAATCCGAATGGTGGGCATTAAAAGAAATCTGGAACAAGAAGCTTCTGTATAAAGGCTTCAAGATCGTTCCTTACTGTCCAAGATGCGGTACCCCTCTTTCCGCACAGGAAGTATCCCAGGGATACAAAACTGTAAAAGAGCGCTCCGCAGTTGTAAGATTCAAGGTTGTTGGTGAAGATGCATACTTCCTTGCATGGACAACAACACCATGGACACTTCCGTCCAACGTTGCACTCTGCGTAAACCCGGATGAGACTTACTGCAAAGTAAAGGCAGCAGACGGATATACCTATTATATGGCAGAAGCACTCCTTGACAAAGTCCTTGGCAAACTTGCAAAAGAAGAAGGCGAGAAAGCATATGAAGTTCTGGAAACCTACAAAGGAACAGACCTGGAATACAAAGCATACGAGCCGCTTTTCGCATGTGCAGGAGAGGCAGCAGCAAAACAGAAAAAGAAAGCTCATTTCGTAACCTGTGATAACTACGTTACTATGAGTGATGGTACAGGTATCGTTCACATCGCACCTGCATTCGGTGAAGACGACAGCAGAATCGGACGTAACTATGAACTGCCATTCGTACAGTTCGTAGACGGACAGGGTAACCTGACAAAAGAGACACCATACGCAGGCGTTTTCGTAAAGAAAGCAGATCCTATGGTCCTCACAGATCTGGACAAAGAAGGCAAGCTCTTCGATGCTCCGAAATTCGAGCATGATTATCCACACTGCTGGAGATGTGACACACCACTGATCTACTATGCAAGAGAATCCTGGTTCATCAAGATGACAGCAGTTAAGGATGACCTGATCAGAAATAACAATACAATCAACTGGATCCCTGAGAGCATCGGTAAAGGACGTTTCGGCGACTGGCTTGAAAACGTTCAGGACTGGGGTATCAGCCGTAACCGTTACTGGGGAACTCCACTGAACATCTGGCAGTGTGAATGCGGACATATGCATTCCATCGGAAGCCGTCAGGAGTTATTCGAGATGAGCGGTGATGAGAGAGCCAAGACAGTAGAGCTTCACCGCCCATACATTGATGAGATTACACTGAAGTGTCCGGAGTGCGGTGGAGAAATGCATCGTGTACCGGAGGTTATTGACTGCTGGTTCGACTCAGGAGCAATGCCTTTCGCACAGCATCATTATCCATTTGAAAACAAAGAATTATTTGAGCAGCAGTTCCCTGCAAACTTTATCTCCGAGGCAGTAGACCAGACCCGTGGATGGTTCTACTCACTCCTTGCAGAATCCACACTGCTCTTCAACAAAGCACCATACAAGAACGTAATCGTTCTGGGACATGTCCAGGATGAGAACGGACAGAAGATGAGTAAGTCCAAAGGAAATGCAGTTGATCCATTCGATGCACTGAACAAATACGGCGCAGATGCCATCAGATGGTACTTCTACATCAACAGTGCTCCATGGCTTCCGAACCGTTTCCATGGCAAGGCAGTTGTGGAAGGACAGCGTAAATTCATGAGTACACTGTGGAATACTTACGCATTCTTCGTATTATATGCAGACATCGACAACTTCGACCCGACCAAATATGAACTGAACTATGACCAGCTTCCTGTTATGGACAAATGGCTCCTCAGCAGATTAAACACAACTGTTCAGGCTGTAGACAATGATCTGGCTAACTACAAGATCCCGGAAGCAGCAAGAGCACTTCAGGAATTCGTAGATGAAATGAGTAACTGGTATGTAAGAAGAAGCCGCGAACGTTTCTGGGCAAAGGGAATGGAGCAGGATAAGATCAATGCTTACATGACTCTGTACCATGCACTGGTAACCATCGCCAAGACAGCTGCTCCGATGATCCCGTTCATGACAGAAGACATCTATCAGAACCTGGTAAGAAGCGTGGATAAAGATGCTCCGGAGAGTATCCATCTCTGCGACTTCCCAACTGTAAACGAAGCATGGATCGACAAAGATCTGGAAGCAGACATGAAAGAGCTTCTGGAGATCGTAGTTCTGGGACGTGCCTGCAGAAATACAGCAAACATCAAGAACCGTCAGCCGATCGGAACCATGTATGTAAAAGCTGAGAAGAAAATGAGTGAATTCTACACTGACATCATCGCAGACGAACTGAATGTCAAAGAAGTAAAATTCGCAGATGATGTAGAATCCTTTATCTCCTACAGCTTCAAACCGCAGCTTCGTACAGTAGGACCGAAATACGGTAAACTCCTTGGAGGAATCAGACAGGCTCTCACAGACATCAATGGAACAGCAGCAATGAACGAGTTGAGAACCAACGGTGTCCTGAAACTGGATATCAACGGAAACGATGTAGAGCTTACAGAAGAAGACCTTCTTATTGAAACAGCACAGACAGAGGGTTATGTATCTGAATCTGACGGTGAAACATCCGTAGTCCTGGATACAAACCTGACACCTGAACTGATCGAAGAAGGATTTGTACGTGAGATCATCAGCAAGATCCAGACCATGAGAAAAGAAGCTGGCTTCGAAGTTATGGACAAGATCGTAGTATACGCTCACGGAAACGACAAGATCCAGGATGTCATGAAAACACACGAAGATGAGATCAAGTCAGAAGTACTTGCAGACGAAATGGTACTTGGCGAGACCGATGGTTATGTGAAAGAGTGGAACATCAACAAAGAAGCAGTAACTATGGGTGTTAAGAAACTGTAATTGACAACATTCGGTCAATTACTGACAAGGTAATGATAAGTTACAGGTATTTCACAGGAAATATACTACTTTCGCAATGCACGATAAAAAAATGTTATAAATTTCGGCAATTATACACATGACAGACTGTCGAAAAAAGAGTATCATTATCTTTGACAGTCTGATTTCAGAGAGGAAATTGGAGGCAGAGATTCTTTGCCCCCAATTTCTCTGATATGAGAAAACAGAAGAGTTGACGGAATGAAGAGGTTCACCGGCAATATCCGCAGGGTGTATTGCTGAGAATAAAGTGAACAGTGAAACCATTACGGGAGGTATGAAATGACAAACGAAATGTTCAAGAAAGAGGCATTCAAGAAAAGCGTAAAAGACAACGTAAAATTCCTCTATCGAAAAACAATTGAAGAAGCTACACAGGAGCAGATTTTTCAGGCAGTAAGCTACTCTGTAAAAGATGTTATCATTGATAACTGGCTTGCAACACAGAAAGCTTATGACGAACAGGATCCGAAGATCGTATACTATATGTCCATGGAATTCCTGATGGGACGTGCTCTCGGAAACAACCTGATCAACCTTTGCGCTTACGGTGAAGTAAAAGAAGCTCTCGAAGAACTGGGATTTGACCTTAACTGTATCGAAGATCAGGAACCGGATCCGGCACTTGGAAACGGTGGTCTGGGAAGACTGGCTGCATGCTTCCTTGATTCTCTCGCAACTTTAAATTACGCAGCATATGGCTGCGGAATCCGTTACCACTACGGAATGTTCAAACAGAAAATCCAGAACGGTTATCAGATCGAGGTACCGGATAACTGGTTAAAGAACGGCTACCCATTCGAACTGCGTCGTCCGGAATATGCCAAGGAAGTACACTTCGGCGGATATGTAAGAGTAGAGTACGATCCTGAAAAGGGCGGAAGCAAATTTATCCATGAAGGATATCAGGCGGTAAAAGCCATTCCTTATGATATGCCGATCACAGGATATAATAATGATGTAGTAAACACACTTCGTATCTGGGATGCAGAGCCGATCGTAGACTTCGAGCTTGATTCCTTTGACAAGGGTGATTACAAGAAAGCTGTAGAGCAGGAGAACCTTGCCCGCAATATCGTAGAAGTTCTTTACCCGAACGACAACCACTATGCAGGTAAAGAGCTGAGACTGAAACAGCAGTACTTCTTTGTATCTGCAAGCCTCCAGGCAGCAATTGCCAAATATAAAAAGAAACATGGCGATATCCATAAATTATATGAAAAAGTAACCTTCCAGATGAATGATACACATCCGACTGTAGCAGTAGCAGAGTTAATGCGTATACTCATGGACGAAGAAGGACTCGGATGGGATGAAGCATGGGAAGTAACAACCAAATCTGTTGCTTACACAAACCATACTATCATGTCCGAAGCACTTGAGAAATGGCCGATCGAGCTCTTCTCCAGACTGCTTCCGCGTGTATACCAGATCATCGAAGAGATCAATCGTCGTTTCATCCTTGAGATCCAGGCAAAATATCCGGGAAATTACGAGAAGATCAAAAAGATGGCAATTATCTACGATGGACAGGTTAAGATGGCTCACCTTGCAATCGCAGCAGGCTATTCTGTAAACGGTGTTGCACGCCTTCATACAGAAATCCTGAAGAATCAGGAATTAAAAGACTTCTATGAAATGATGCCTGAGAAATTCAACAACAAGACAAACGGTATCACTCAGAGACGTTTCCTGCTCCACGCAAATCCACTCCTTGCAGACTGGATCACAGAGCATATCGGACCGGACTGGATCACAGACCTTCCGCAGTTAAAGAAACTTGCAGTTTACGCAGATGATGAAAAAGCACTCCAGGAATTCATGAACATTAAGTTCAAGAACAAAGAGCGTCTGGCTAAATACATCCTTGAGCACAATGGCGTAGAAGTAGACCCGCACTCCATCTTCGATGTACAGGTTAAGAGACTTCACGAGTACAAACGTCAGCTCCTGAACATCCTGCATGTTATCTATCTGTACAACCAGATTAAGATGCATCCGGAAATGGAATTCTATCCAAGAACATTCATCTTCGGTGCAAAAGCATCCGCAGGTTACGCAACAGCCAAGAAGATCATCAAACTCATCAACTCCGTAGCAGACGTAGTAAACAACGACGCTTCCATCAACGGCAAGATCAAAGTTGTATTCATCGAAAACTACAGAGTATCCAACGCTGAGTGGATCTTCGCAGCAGCAGACGTTTCCGAGCAGATCTCCACAGCAAGTAAAGAGGCATCCGGTACAGGTAACATGAAATTCATGCTCAATGGTGCTCCTACACTTGGAACAATGGACGGTGCTAACGTAGAGATCGTAGAAGAAGTTGGCGCAGAAAACGCATTCATCTTCGGTTTAAGCTCCGACGAAGTAATCAACTACGAAAACAACGGCGGATACGATCCAAACGTAATCTACAATACAGATGAAGAAATCCGTCAGGTACTGATGCAGCTCATCAACGGAACCTTCTCCAATGATACAGAACTCTTCCGTGACCTGTACGATTCACTTCTCAATACAAAGAACACAGACAGAGCAGACCGCTACTTCATCCTCGCAGACTTCCGTTCCTATGCAGACGCACAGAAACGCGTAGAAGCAGCATACAGAGATGAAAAAGGCTGGGCTAAGAAAGCACTCCTCAACACAGCATGCAGCGGTAAATTCACATCCGACAGAACTATCCAGGAATATGTAGATGATATCTGGCATCTGGATAAGGTTATTGTCAGAAAGAAATAATACGCTATATTTATAGAAGTAATTGCTTCTGAGTAAAAATAAAGCCCCTGGCAGTACAGTTATCAGGACTGTATTGCAGGGGCTTTTTGCTACAGTAGTGACATAATACATTAATTCATTTGTGCGGGAAAATTTTGCGTACAGACATATAATATAAAGGAACAAAAAGTTCTTGAAAACATAGATTTGACTGGAAAAATGAGAAGGCATCTGTTACAATAGAAAATACAAAACAGAGTGCAAAGAGGGTGATCGAAAACAAAAACACTTTGCACAAAAGATAAAATTTCATAGATGCGAAGCATCTGGAAATAAGAATACGTCCGAAAACATAATCAAAATACAAAAGCGAACGATAACTAACAGCCAGGAAAGGTGTATCAGATGGCAAATAACACCATATTTGATAATGTTTTCAGAACAATGCTGGAGAAAATGCCAGAGCTTGTAGTGCCGCTGATCAACGAGGTATTTGGCACAAATTATCCCGCAGATATAGCAGTTGAGCAGCAGAGAAACGAACACCAGACAAAGAACGGAGAAAAGATTACAGATTCCCGGTTAAAAATAGCAGACAAGATCTATCATATAGAATGTCAGAGCACCGGAGATGCAGAAATGGTAATCCGAATGATAGAATATGATTTTGCTGTCAGTCTGGAAACAAAGCAGATTGAGAATGGACGGTACAAAATATATTTTCCTCATTCCTGTGTATTATATTTACGTGGAAAAGGCAGAAAAGATACTCTTGGAATGGATATTATCATGCCGGATGGGCGGGTAATAAAATATGAGTTGCCGGCTATTTACATAGAAAGATATACACAGGATGTAATCTTTCAGAAGAAACTACTCTTTTTCCTGCCATTTTATGTGATAAGATATGAAAAAAGCAGAGAAGATATAGAGAAAGATCCAGAAAAACTTCAGAAATTGCTGGATGAATATGTGACAATATCCAGAAGACTGGAAGAAAGTCTGCTTGAAAACGGAAAAGAAGCACTGCATCGTTACCTTGTGGAAGTAATCATAAAAATTGCAGACTACATTTTCTCAGATTCAGAAAAAACAAAGAAGGGAGTTGACCGAGCCATGGGCGGAGAAGTATTAGAGCTGAAAACAGATAAGCTGATAAATGAAATAAGGCAAGACGTGAAAGAAGAAGTGAAAGCGGAAGTGAAAGAAGAAGTGAAAACAGAGACGAAAGAAAAAATAGTAATCTGTATGCTGAAAAGAGGCAAAAGTACATTGGAAGAAATCGCTGCAGATACACAGATGCCGATTGAGCAGGTTGAAAGAATAAAAAAAGAACAACAGTTATAAAATGAGAAAATGGCAGAGAATTATAGAGGGTTCTCTGCCATTTGACCATACAGGGGTTGATACATCATCTTGTGATTAGAACGAACAACTCACCACATTTGTAACAAATTATAGATTTTTAGCATGAAAAATCAAGGAAAATAAATGCTTTTGAAGTGTATGAAATTTAAAAAAATCGTAAAATTCTTGAGCATTACCCTTGACAAAAAGTGGTGAAAGCACTATTATTAACCATAACAGACAGATTATGTCTAGGAATCTTTACCCAAAAAGAAATAGTTATATTAAGGAAAGGGGAACTATAATCATGACAAAGATTAAAAACACAAAGAAGGGCATGGCAAAAAAGACATTAAGTATGTCACTTGTTGTTGCAATGCTTGCCACTTCTAATGTGCCGGTATGGGCTGCTGAGTTCAGTGATGGTACAGATACTGCTGTTGAGACTGAAGCTCCGGCTGCTGAAACATTCTCTGATGATGCTGCTCCAGTTGTAGAAGATACTACTGATACTACAGCTGCAAAAGCTACAACAAACGGTACAGGATTTGATATTACAGCTACAGATTTTACAGGTGTTACAAATGGTGGCATTGTATGGGGCAATAAAGTTTCTACTACTGTAACTGTAACGAAAAAAGATGATAATACTGATAATGTAGATTATTACTATGTATGGAAAGACAATGATGGGCAGATTACTACTGAAGCTCCATTTTCAAATGGAACAGTAGAATATACACCAGATGCCGCCCAGAGCGGAAAAGATATTACACTTTTTGTATATGCAAAGAAAGATAATAGTGTAGTATGGAGTTGGACATCTGATTCTTTTAAAGTACAGCCAAAACAGCTGAGTGATGTTATCAATATGAAAGATGACAATACAAAACTTAGTTTGAAATCTTCTTTCAAAAAGATATATACAGGGGAAGCTATTGTTCCAACCGTAGATGATATTAACTTTGCTAACCTTGCAAATATCAAAGATGCTAATAATAATGTTATTTTTACTGCCTCTGACTTTGTTATCGGAAGTACAGAAGGTGATACTGTAAATGTTACAACTAAAGGTGTCAATGTATATCTTACCACAACAAAAGCTGGTTATGCTGGTAGCGTTGTAATTAATTATACTATTTCTCCTTTAGATTTAACAGCAGAGAATGTTTCCAATTATTTAGAGGCAACATTCGTAACTACATCCAAGCCATATACAGGAAATGATATTGTACTTAAAAATACTGATGTAAAAATTGTAGATAAAAAATCCGGTGTTGACCTTTCTTCTTATATTAAAGGGGAAGATGTAATTTATATTAGAGGAGAAAAATATATCAAAGCCGGCACTCAGTTTAATACTGGAAAAGCTGGAGATGCTGATTTAACATTCCCAATTGCAACACCAGATGAAAGTAAATATAAAAATTACACTATTAGTGGTGATCTTACACTTAAGCCAACTAATAGCTTTTCTATTACAAAACGTGATTTAAGCACTGTAAATGTTTCTATTCCGGAACAGGCTTATCAGAATGGAGCAATTGTAACAGTTGCACCTTCAGTTGCAACATATACAGATAAAACAACTGGTGAAGTATTAAAATTAGCAGGTGATGTAGTGATTACATCTACTGCAACAACACAGGGAGTTCATGATGTAACAGTTTCTCCAGCTACAAATAATACAAACGTTGAGGGATCTACAACAGCAAAATTATCTGTTGCAGCAAGTTCTCTTTCAACAGCAAAATTTAGCGGTCAGTCTTATGCAGAGCAGGCTGAAGAATATACTGGCGAGCAGATTACTAAAGATTTAAGTAAGTTAGGTACTGTTAGCATCACAGATGTTAATGGAGCAACTACTGGAACACATAATCTTGTAAAAGATGTTGATTATAAGATTGAATTTGGTAAAAACATTGATGCCGGTGTCGGAACCGTAACAATTGTAGGTCTTGGTAGCTATGTTGGAAGTACAAAAACTTATACTTTCACAATCAATCCAGCCGTTGTAGATACAAAAACTGTTACTGTAAGCAAATATGTAGAGAAAAAAGACACTACAACACCTTCCGATTATAAAGATGCAATGGGTCTTGTTGTTAAGGCAAAAAATGCCAACGGAAAAGAATTTGCTTTGACTGAAGGTACAGATTATGTAGTTGAAAAATATAAATTTACAACTAGCGATGATACTGATACAACAACTGGAGAAGTAGACGGTAAAGTAAAAGTTGTATTGAAAACGACTACTAAAAATGGTCATAAGTATCTGAAAAATACAAACTTCATTGTAAAAGATGGTGAAGATGCAATCTATTCTTCTACTATCACAAAAACAACTTTAAAATCAGAAAATATCAAACTCAAAAAGACAGCTTATACTTATACAGGTGCTGCAATTAAACCTGATTTTGATGTAGTTGTAGATGGCAGAGTTATCAACCCAACAGAATATAAGATTAAATCTCTGACAAATAACGTTAATGCTGGTACAGCAACAATGGTTATTACTGGTACAGATGGTACATTTACATCTAAAACAGATGCTAGCATTACATTTACCATAGAAGCTGCCGATGCTTCCAAACTTGTTGCATCTGTAGGAAGCCAGACATACACCGGATACAGCATCCAGCCGCCAGTTACTGCAGCTACACTAAATAATGTTGCAATCAATGTAAAAGATAACTTTACAGTAACATATGGTGAGAATGTTGCAATGGGTGAAGGTACTATTACCTTGACACCAAAGAACGGAAACTTTACCGGAACAAAAACTATCACATTCAAGATTACAGGCCAGATGCTTGAAAACGGTGACTTCAAATTCTATGATGCAAATGGTTTAAAAATAGACAATCTTTCTCATACATATGATGGTACCGCTTATACACCTGCAAAGACTGTATTTGATACTGCTAATACAAAAGTTAAAAAATATGATAATAGCAACTGGGAATCTGTTGGTACTTTAACAGAGGGAACAGATTATGAAATCAAATATGTAGATAATACATACGGTAAAAAAGATTCTTCTGGCCAAAAACAGTATGGTGTTGTTCTTGCAATTGCTAAAGGCACATATGGCGGAAATTATACAGATAGTACTACAGGTGTAACTAATGGTGTATATACAGACGCTGAAGGTAATAAAATTGAAAATGTTATCTACGCTGAAAGATTTGAAATTGGAACATTAACTATTAAAGATTCTAATATTTCAGTAGCTAACGGTGTATATGCCGGAGGACTTCCTGTTAAACCAGTTGTTGTTGTAAATGTTGGTGGAAAAACTCTTGTAGAAGGAACAGATTATGAACTTGAGTATGGTGCTAATGATGATCGTACAAAAGTTACTACTACTAAATCCTTAACAGTAAAAGTTGTAGGAAAGAACGGCTACAGAACAGACGGAACTGTTTCTAAAAATTGGGGAATTGATAAATTCAATCTTGCAAACGCAAATGTAACTGTAGATGGTGACAAAGTTACTGTTAAATGCGGTCGTGTTGATGTTGAAACATCTGAATATACTGTAGAAAAGAAAGACGGTAAAGTTACTGTAACAGCTAAGAAAGACAGTAAGAACTACACTGGTTCTAAGACTGTAGATGCAGCAACACAGGATCAGAAACCAGCTGCTCCAATGATTAGCAGCGTTAAAGTTGTTGGCAACAAAGCAACTGCTATCCTTTCCGGTGATTCCGAAGGTGCTGCAGGTTACGACTATGTAATCTCTACAGACCGCGACTGCATCACAAACAAAGACTACGATTCCGTAAACAAGAATCAGGTTCAGACTTCTACTACATTCAAATATGTACAGCAGGGAACCTACTACGCATACTGCCACGCTTGGAAACGTGACG
>NZ_JAJCGT010000139.1:0-357 GCF_020553185.1 Blautia sp. MSK18_10
ATCATTGATGAATTTGGCAATAGTCTTCATAATAAATTGGCTGAAAAAATTATTGAATTCTTTATGGAGAATGTTGCTTTACGCTAAAATGGTTTCATGCTATCATTAGTTTAGTTAAAAATTTTGATGGCATGAAGCTATTTTTGATTGGAGGCATGGAAGATTTGAACTTTAACTATTGCTATAAAATTACTTATGAATCAGGGGAAACTTATGACAGACGAAGAAATGAGCTGTCAGTAGAAATTTCAAAAGAAGACTATAAGAAAATTATAACAGGAGTATTACAGGAAAGACCGATTGATCAGATTGAAGGGATTTCGGATGTAATTGATAAAATGACGGAAAATGTTGAAT
>NZ_JAJCGT010000140.1:0-354 GCF_020553185.1 Blautia sp. MSK18_10
TTTCAGTCCTTCGGCTTTCGCCTACTATGACATCATCTGACTCCCTCTCTAAACCTTTTTCGACCATACCTTTCAGTATGTGAGTAGTGTCTCCCGAGGTAAGACGCTAATCTTTCGTTCCACAACCTCTTGATTTACAACTTCGGTTTACGTTTACCTTTTGGGCTTTGGTTTGTCTAGCAACCTTACCCACCTAATCGCCTTATCAAGTTTCTGTACGTAGGCTCAAGAACTTTGTTACACCACTTCCTTCATCCATACCATTACTGGTACCGACTTGTGGTTCACTACACTTGGCGGTAAATACCCGTGACTGGACTTTCACCAGTAAGATTAGTGCCATGCTCGGCACAC
>NZ_JAJCGT010000141.1:0-351 GCF_020553185.1 Blautia sp. MSK18_10
AGACAGACAACCTTGATAACTAAACAGTGAAACACATACGATTCTCGAAAATTCTTTACATTTTTAAGAACGGTTTGAAAAACCAAAAACAGTAAAACGAGAGATAGCTAGTTGTTATCTTGAGTGAATCAAACATTTTATCAGAGAGTTTGATCCTGGCTCAGGATGAACGCTGGCGGCGTGCTTAACACATGCAAGTCGAACGGGAAATATTTCATTGAGACTTCGGTGGATTTGATCTATTTCTAGTGGCGGACGGGTGAGTAACGCGTGGGTAACCTGCCTTATACAGGGGGATAACAGTCAGAAATGGCTGCTAATACCGCATAAGCGCACAGAGCTGCATGGCTC
>NZ_JAJCGT010000142.1:0-351 GCF_020553185.1 Blautia sp. MSK18_10
TTTTGATACCGATATTATTTCCAGTCCTGAACTTTATATTTTTTATATTTTGCAGGTGTCGTGCCTGTATATTTTCTGAAGATTTTTATAAAATAGCTCTGTGTGGAAAAGCAAAGATATTCACTGATCTGTGCTGCTGTATAATCTGAATAGGTCAGCATATTACAGGCAGCTTCTATCCGTTCTTTCTGAATATAGTCGACAAAAAGCATTCCTGTTTCTTTTTTAAACAATCTGGAAAGATAACTGGCACTGATCCCTGCTGCCTCTGCAGTTTCTTCCAGTGTAACGGGAACATGCAGATGAAGATGAATATATTTTACTGCCGCTTCAATTTCTCTGCTGTAATGT
>NZ_JAJCGT010000143.1:0-339 GCF_020553185.1 Blautia sp. MSK18_10
CTATCATTTATGATTATCCTGAAATAAAAATCTGTCAGTCATCACAGATTTTTATTTCAATATGTTTTCCAAGTGCATTTGCATATTTCTCCAATACAACCAGTGTTGGTACCCTGCCTCCGCTCTCAAACCGGGCCATATTCGACGGCTTTATCCCTGTAATATCCGCTATTTCCTGCTGCGTCATTTTCTGGCGGTGTCTCTCCTCCACTAACTGCCGGATTGTTTCCGAAGATCTGCTCCACACCTTTTCCTGGATCTTCTCTGTATATATTTCCAGTCTCTTTTCCCTGGCTTCCTTTTCTGTCAGGTATTCTTTCATGTTCTCCTGCATTTGCT
>NZ_JAJCGT010000144.1:0-327 GCF_020553185.1 Blautia sp. MSK18_10
ACAATAAATATATTATAATAGAAAAAAGAACAATATGCTCTTGAAATTTGGACGGTCGAAATAAGCAATAAGTGAGTGTACATAATGAGTTTAGATAATAATTCTCATTCAGTGTTTTTGTTTGATTCTGGTTATGAAATATGGCAGAAAGATGCTGGACGATAAGATGTCAGAGAGAACAAAAGAAATCTTTGAAATATAGCACCTGTTGAAACAATCCATCAGTATATAGAGAGTCAGGGTGAGAAAGATAAACCGGGCAGTAAAAATAAGGATCTATCCAAATAAAGAACAGATAACCCAGATAGAGAAGACAATCGGCTGCAG
>NZ_JAJCGT010000145.1:0-312 GCF_020553185.1 Blautia sp. MSK18_10
TCCTTACTGGCTGTAAGGGATATTAACCATAAATATATTGTAGTAGATGAAAGCGCAAACTGTGCATATCTGCACTCATAATAAATAAAAATAACAAAACGGTTTTCATTCAATTTCCCCCTATAAAAAGCTGTACTCGGCATTATAAAAAGAAAATATGTTCGATATTTTATTGCGAAATTTTTGATATCATGGTATACAGGTTAAATGTATTTTTTAATTCTACCTTGCAAGAGTAAATTCTATACCTGTAGAAATTACTTCTGCATGGATTTTTCCTTCTTCTTTTTATAAAATACTACTGCAGATGAT
>NZ_JAJCGT010000146.1:0-306 GCF_020553185.1 Blautia sp. MSK18_10
CAGTACCATCGGCCGATTGGGTCTTAACCGTCGTGTTCGGGATGGGAACGGGTGTTTCCCCCAACCGCATCGGCACCAGAAAGATTCGTGTTACTTAAGTAAGTGCACAAGAATGAGAAAAAGGCTGTTGGAAGCTTGCTTCCATAAGGACTTTTTATCAGGCTTGTATAAGCGACGCAGTCGCGACTGAGGAGCTTCGCTCCGAAGTGCACTTACGTACCTTGATAACTCAACAGTAAAACACATCTTCGATTTTCTACTTCTTCCTTAGAAAGGAGGTGATCCAGCCGCACCTTCCGATACGGC